>JAATEU010000016.1 GCA_015655565.1 Clostridiales bacterium | reverse complement strand
GATAATTATGAAGAAGCTTTGGAAAGTATTGATGAAGTAAGACGCTCTTTGCTGATAGCCCTGATAGACCGAAAAATTAATAAGTATATGCAGGGTATTGATGCAATTGTGAAAAAGCTGGAAAAAGATAAATATATTTTTATGTTTAAACAAAAATACCTGTTGCAGCTGCAAACCAATAAATTCAATCTGTTGGAAGAGGTTCGTGCTGTTAATATAGGAAATGAAATGTCCGTTACCATTAGTATAGGATTAGGCGTGAATACGGACTCCTATCTGACAGGCTATGAATATGCAAGGGCAGCCATTGATCTGGCTTTAGGAAGGGGCGGAGACCAGGCGGTAGTAAAAGAGAGGGAGAAGCTCCTTTATTACGGAGGAAAGAGTATCCAGCTGGAAAAGAGTACCAGAGTCAAGGCAAGGGTAAAGGCCCATGCATTAAAGGAATTAGTAGAGGCCAAAGACAAAGTGGTAATTATGGGGCATAGCATAGGGGATGTGGATTCTTTTGGTGCCGGAATCGGTATATACCGGATTGCCAAGACATTAAATAAAAAAGCACATATCGTAATAAATGAGGTAACCACATCGGTCCGTCCGTTAATGACCAGGTTTATTAATAATCCGGATTATGAGGAGGATATGTTTTTAAAAGGCGAACAGGCCACGGGCGTAGTGGATAATAATACCCTGTTGGTTATTGTTGATGTAAACAGACCGAATTATACGGAATGTAAAGAGTTATTGAATTTAACCAAAACCATTGTAATACTGGATCATCACCGCCAGACAGGAGAAGCAATAGAAAATGCAGTTTTATCCTATATTGAACCATATGCCTCTTCTTCCTGTGAAATGGTAGCTGAGATCCTGCAATATATCGGGGACGGATTAAGGTTAAAACAAGTGGAAGCAGATGCCATGTATGCCGGTGTTATGATAGATACCAACAATTTCCTGACGAAAACCGGTGTAAGGACCTTTGAGGCGGCAGCATTCTTAAGAAGGAACGGAGCGGATGTAACCAGGATACGTAAATCCTTTAGAAGTGATATGGTTGAATATAAGACGAAAGCAGAAGCGATTAGCGCAACGGAGGTTTATTTGGGCTATTATGCCATTACCGTTTGTTCCAGTGCAGGAATTAACAGTCCTACTGTATTGGGTGCCCAGGTTGCCAATGAGTTATTGAATATCACCAATATCAGGGCCTCTTTTGTGCTGACCGAATTTAATGATAAAATATACTTAAGCGCCCGGTCCATTGATGAAGCAAATGTACAGCTGATTATGGAGCGGCTGGGAGGCGGAGGGCATATGAGTGTTGCGGGTGCCCAATTTACCAACTCTACCCTGGCAGAAGCCATCAATAGCCTGAAAGCTACCCTGTCAGCCATGAAACAAGAAGGAGATTTGTAGTTTTTATATAATTGCTAAATGAATTTGCCTTTGATTGAGGATAACTACTTATTAAGGATAACTTCTTTATAATGGAGGAGAGAAAACGGTTCAATTTTCAGATTATTTTTTTAGCTGATATACTTGAAAGGAGATTTATATGCGGATAATATTAATACAGGATGTAAAAGCCTTAGGGAAAAAAGGAGAATTAGTAAATGTAAGTGACGGTTACGCCAGAAACTTCATATTACCAAAAAAGCTTGGCTTGGAGGCTAATGCAAAAAACCTTAATGATTTAAAATTACAGAAAGCCGCAGAAGATAAAAAACAAAAGGAATTATTAGGCGAGGCAAAGGCTTTTGCAGAAGACCTGGAAAGCAAGAAATTAGAGGTTAAAATAAAAGCCGGAGAGGGAGGAAGAACCTTTGGTTCCATCTCTTCCAAGGAAATAGTAGTTGCTTTAAAAGCCCAATACGGATTGGACATCGATAAGAAGAAATTGCACCTTCAGGAGCCGCTTAAGGCAATAGGAACCCATACCGTTCCCGTAAAACTCCATCCGCAGGTAACTGCAAAGCTTCAGGTCAAAGTAAGTGAACAATAAGCGGGGATTGAAACACTAGGAGGAAAGGCAGATGGATGAGGCATTTATAAAAAAGGTTTTTCCACACAGTGCAGAAGCGGAACAATCGGTAATCGGCTCCATGATAATGGATAAGGATGCCATTGTGGCGGCTTCTGAATTAATTAATGGGGGAGACTTTTATGAACAACGGTATGGTGTCTTATTTGATGCCATGATTGAGCTATTTAATGAAGGAAAACCGGTTGATCTGATTACCCTTCAGAATAAATTAAAAGAAAAGGATGTTCCGCCGGAACTATGCAGTCTTGAATTTATCAGAGATTTAATTACTTCCGTGCCAACCTCAGCCAATGTAAGATACTATGCAAATATCGTCAAAGAAAAATCAACCTTAAGACAATTAATCAAAGTAACGGAGTCTATTACTAACGAATGCTATCTTGATAAAGAAAAACTGGAAACCATATTGGAAGATTCGGAAAAGAAGATGTTTGATATTCTTCAAAAACGAAATACCGGAGAATTTGTTAGTATTAAGGAAATCGTATTTAAGTCCCTGGAAAACATTGAAGCAGCAGCAAGGAATAAGGGAAGTGTTACAGGTGTTGCTACCGGCTTTTATGATCTGGATTATAAAACGGCCGGCTTACAGCCGTCGGATTTGATACTGATTGCTGCAAGACCTTCCATGGGTAAAACTGCTTTTGCTTTAAATATCGCAGAACATGTAGTTTTAAAAAATAACGTTACAACTGCCGTATTCAGCTTGGAGATGTCTAAGGACCAGCTGGTAAAGCGTATTATGTCCATGCATTCCAGAGTAAATTCCCAGTCTATGAGGACCGGTGAGTTAAGTGATGAGGAATGGTTAAAGCTTGTTGAAAGTGCAAGGATGATTGGAAATTCCAACTTAATTATAGATGACACTTCCAGTATCTCTACCAGTGAGCTTCGGTCAAAATGCAGGAAATTTAAATTGGAACATAACCTGGGGCTGGTCATTATCGATTATTTGCAGTTAATGAGTGTAAGTAAGAAATCAGAATCCAGGCAGCAGGAGATTTCTGAAAT
>JAATEU010000372.1 GCA_015655565.1 Clostridiales bacterium | reverse complement strand
GCCTCCTTTTCGCACTTAATTGCAGTACGACAAGCGGTGACTGTACACTCAACCGTGTGTGTCATTGGTTTAAAATCTTTTCAGGCAAACCATTCCAAATAACCCGCCCTGTTTCATCGCCAGACTTACCCACGTTTATCTGCCCGTAGCAGAAGAATTTGTTTTGTACAGTGACTTGTCGCCAGTTTCATAACTTGACATTCGCTCCACGGAAAACCTGCATAATATGCAGCAACCTCACGTTTCAACGCTATCAATGTCACAGCATTAATTAGTATACTACAACAAAACAAGTTTTGCAAGTAGTTTTTTACAATTTTTTAGATTTTTTATAGCAAAAATAAGATAACTGAAAAACACAGTTACCCCTAGAGCGCGTTTGAAAAATAAATTAACATAGTTTTACAATATAAAAATTATTTTTTTCGATTACCAACTTAACTTAAGAGATTAATGATTGATAATTGCCAGATATAAGCTTATAATACCGTATAGATAGTATTAAGGATAAATTCATTAATTATATTTTAGAAGGCCATCCCCATGCAGATACATTTAATACATGATTTTGACCTCCCGGGGATAACCAAAGATACCCTCTAAAAATAATATATTTATAATATATTCCAAAACTTTATAGATTGAAAGAAGGATTCTATGTCTGCTTCCTATGTTACTGAAAAAGCACTTGCAGATTCTTTAAAAAAGCTAATGAATATGAAACCAGTTAATAAAATAACGGTAAAAATGATTACAGATGACTGCTGCCTTACACGTCATACTTTTTATAACCATTTCAAAGATATTTACGACCTTCTAGGATGGATTTTTGAAAATGAAGTTATTGAAGATCTGGAGAAATACTGTAATCTTTTCAACTGGAAGAAGGGGGTGCTTATGGTTCTCCAATACACTCTTGACAATAAAACCATATGCTTAAATACGTTCCGTTCCCTGGGACGGGAACATCTTGAAATATTCCTATATAAAACTTTTTATAATGTTTTGCAGGGAGTCATAAAAGACATAACCCAGGAGATGAACGTTGATGAATATATAAAAGAAGAAACCGCCGATTTCTTTTCCTATGCAATTTCCGGACAATTTCTGGCATGGCTTAACAACGGATTAAAAGAAAATCCAAAAGACATTGCCGACAGAATTGAAAAAATCCTGGATGGGACAATCCTAAGAATCATGAGTAAAAACAACACCGCCTGACCGGGTACACATTTGACGGCATCTGTGCAAATTCTGCACAGATGCCTTTTTATGTTCCTTGAAGAATACTCAGGTAAGAAGTATCATATAATTGTGTTATAATTTAAACCAATACTTCAATTAAGAAAGGAATGATTTCTATGGGAAACTATCAAAAAATTAATCCGCTTACTCCACAAAAAATCGGGACAAGAAATGCATATTTAATTGGAGGCGGAATCGGTTCCTTAGCTTCTGCCGCATTATTAATCCGAGACGCACATATGCCTGGAAAGAATATACATATTTTGGAGCAGTTAGATGTTTTTGGAGGCTCCATGGACGGTGAAGGTATACCGGAAAAAGGATATACCGCAAGGGGCGGCAGGGAAATCGAAGAACATTTTGAATGTTTTATGGAATTATTCAGCTTTATCCCGTCCTTAAATGACAAATCAAGAAGCGTTCTGGATGAGTTCCGTGAATTAAATCTTTTGGAGCCGATAGAATCACACTGCCGGTTAGTACAAAATCAGGGAGAAAAAACAGATTTTTCAAGCCTTGGATTATCAAAGAAAAATGCGATGGAACTTGCCAGGCTCCATATGCTGACGGAGGAAGCACTTGGTGCAGCTACGATAGAGCAGTTCTTTGAGCCGGATTTCTTTGAAACAAACTTCTGGTATTTCTGGGCATCCATGTTTGCATTTGAAAAGTGGCACAGTGTGGTTGAAGTAAAACGTTATATGGAAAGATTCATGCATTTAATCGGGGGAATGAATAAATTAGAAGGAATCCTCCATACAGAGTATAATCAGTATGATTCTTTAATCCTTCCGCTGATTACCTGGTTAAAGGAACAGGACGTCTGCTTTGATGGCGGATGTAAAGTAATGGATATCGATTTTGATTTTTCAAATAATACAAAGACAGCTACCGCTATCCACTATATTAAAAATGAAATAGATAATGTTATAACAGTAAATCAGGATGACATTGTTCTATTTACAAATGGCTCAATGACTGAAAATACAACCCGTGGTGATTTGAATCATCCGGCAGTAATCAACCGTTCCGATGAAAAGGGATGCTTTAGCGTTTGGGAAAAACTCGCTTTAAAATCACCGGATTTCGGCCATCCGGAAGCATTTTGCAGCAATATCGACAAGACGAAATGGTTATCCTTTACCGTTACATTAAAAGACGATGATATTGTATTCCCCTATCTTCTTAAACTGACAGGTGATAAACCAGGAATGGGCGGGCTTGTTACAATTAAGGATTCCAGCTGGTTTATGAGCTGGGTTGTTCCAAAACATCCTCATTTTATAAATCAGCCCGATAACGTAAAAGTTCTTTGGGCATATGCTTTGAACCTGGACATAAAAGGCGATTACATCGCTAAAACCATATCAGAATGCACAGGACGTGAAATGTTTGAAGAACTTTTATACCATATGGGATTAAAGGACAGAATTCCGGAAATTCTTTCCCATACGGTAAATGTAATCCCCAGTATGATGCCATATATTACATCACAGTTTATGCCTCGTGTTGCAGGAGACCGGCCGGATGTCATACCTGCAGGAAGCAGGAATTTCGGTTTTATAGGACAATTTGCGGAAGTTCCTTATGACTGTGTATTTACGGTTGAGTATTCCGTACGCAGTGCCATGATGGCGGTATACGGCCTTATGAATTTAGGAAAAGAAGTGGAGCCTGTATATCCGAGCCAATATGATATCCGGGTTTTAACCAATGCAGCCAAGACCTGTCTCGGTATAGATAAATTGCCCTTAAAAAATATCCCTTTAGGAACATTGATTAAGAATACGGAACTTGAAAAATTGCTGTAATACATAAAAAGAACAAAAAAGCATCCCCGGTACAGCTTTCACTCTCCCGGGGATGCATAAATGCCAAGTCTGCAGTTCTTAACGGTCCGCTTTTCTTTTCGATACAAGATCAACCGTAACCGCCCCTAAAAGAACCATGCCTTTGACAACTTTCTGGATATCCGTTGACCAGCCGATCAGGGACATGCCATTATTTAAAATACCCATAATGAAGGCACCGACTACCGCTCCGATAATTGTGCCGATGCCTCCGCTGGCTGCAGCGCCTCCTATATAACAGGAAGCAATCGCATCCAGTTCAAATCCGTCACCGGCCTTCGGAGTAGCCGATGCGTTACGTGCTGATAATACAATACCGGCTGCCGCACACAGGATACCCATATTGGTATATACCCAGAAGAATACGCGGCTTGTATTGATCCCGGAAAGCTTTGCCGCCTTTATGCTGCCTCCAAGCGCATAGACCTGACGTCCGGCTACTGTCCGGCTTGTAATAAAATGATATATCCCAACCAAAAGGACCACCAGTGCCAGCACAACCGGAATCCCTTTATATAATGCCAGTTTCATTAAGAAGAACCACAAAATCCCCAATATTGCCGCTAATTTAAAACCCGTCTGCCATACGGACATCCGTGAAAAACCGTGCTTTTTTTTCGCTGCCCCGGACTTTAATTCCGAAAGAACAATAAGGATGGTCACAATCATTGCAACAAGCACACACAGCAAATCTAAATCCTTATCACCAAACGGGATTTTTACGGACGGAAGAAATCCTGCCCCAATCTGTGTATAAGAAGCAGGAAGCGGTCCTTTCGTCTGCGCTTTTAATATGGTATAAGTAAGCCCGCGGTTCATTAACATGGTTGCAAGTGTTACAACAAAAGGAGGAATGCCTAAAACCGCAATAAAGAAGCCTTCAAAAACTCCTGCCAGCAGGCCAATGACAAGAGCCGCCAAAAAAGCCGCGGGAACAGGGAGGCCAAAATCCACAACCATGATTGCACTGGTTGCACCGCAAAGGGCAACCGTAGAACCTACGCCTAAGTCAACATTCCCTGTCAAAACACAAAGCAGCATGCCGACCGCTAAAATTACAACATAACCATTTTGCATAACCAGGTTATTAATATTCATGGGAGAAGCATTACTGCCGCCCGATAAAAATGTAAAAATTAAAAAAATAACAATTAAGGCAATAACCATTCCATATTGTTTCATGTCAATATTCGCTCTTTTCTCTTTTTCCATTACAATTCCCCTTTACCATTATGAG
>JAATEU010000379.1 GCA_015655565.1 Clostridiales bacterium | reverse complement strand
GGGCTTGCAGACCCATAAAAGAATCTGCCTCTATTTGAAGATTACATATGATTGATGATGTGCAAATATTGGTAAATAATCATAATTTTTATTATGGTTTGTTAAATTTACCCTTTTCAGCCATTTTGATTTCACACTTACACCTCTTGCATACTTGCAGATATGTCTGCATACGTTGCTGCACTTATTATTAAATCAGCAGGGAATATAGAAATGAATTTCTTTTCCTGCTTTCTTTTTTGTTATCCAGACTATTATACCGCTATAGGACCGGAAGGTCAAAGTATATTTATGAATAAGTTTATATATTAAAGGTTCTTTCCCGGCAAAACCGGACGACTATACCTGGAGGTTGCCATAAAATTTTACATAATTTTACTTCCTGTATTTTATAATAACCGTAAAAAATAATCTTGGAAAATTTATGAATTGACGTTATAGTTAATAATAAACCTCTAAGTATTGCGTATACTTATACTATATAAAATATAAGGATACGACGGAGGTTTTTTTGAATGGAATTTGTTAAGCTGAATTTTGAATATTCAGATGATGTAACGGTAATCAACCGGGAGCAATTTGAAGCACATATGAGGCTGTACGAGGGTTATATTAATAAGATGAACGAAATTGACGGATTACTTGCCGAAAATTCGGATCTAGAGCAGGCTAATTCAACCTACAGTGAATACAGAGGAATTAAAAGGGGCGAAACCTTTGCTTTAAACGGCGTTATTCTACATGAATTCTATTTTGAAAATATCGGTTCCCTGAATAATGTCCCGGAGGATTCGGTTACAAGGTGTTTAGCCAGGGATTACGGAAGTTTTGATCTCTGGCAGGACCATTTTGTTGCAACTGCCAAAGCCAGCAGGGGATGGGTTGTCCTGTGCTATGATCCCCGTTCCGACCGTTTCAGAAATATCAGCCTGGATGCCCATGATATAGGTAATATTGCCATATCCGTTCCCATATTGGTACTTGATATGTATGAACATGCGTATTTTCTGGAATATGCAGACGATAAAACAACATATATCAATAATTTTATGAAAAATATTGATTGGTGTATAGTAAAAGATAGATTGGAAAGCCTGTAATTCATAGAAGTTGGAAGATAAGCCCTGCAGGTCATTAACCTTAAATAGGGAGGCAGGTACATATAATCGATTTTCTGCAATAGAACTGGTTGGATATGATTAATGGCAAAGGTAATACCTGACCAGTTCTACTGCAAAATGGTTTTACAGCTATTCCTTAAAAATGTGTCAGGTTCTTTTAAAAGCCTGTTCACAATAAACACAACGGTAAACTCCGTTTTTTTTATCCGTTAATTTAAAGCTGTGGGGGAGTTCCCTTTCAATAGAAGTGATACATCTGGGATTTTTACATTTAATGATATTGGTAACCCTTTCCGGCAGATTCAGATTACGTTTTTCGATTATCTGTCCGTTTTCAATGATATTAATGGTAATATTACGGTCTAATACACCCAGGATATCCAAATCAATATCTAAATGTCCTTCGATCTTAATGATATCTTTTTTGCCCATCTTATTGCTTTTGGCATTTTTTATGATAGCAACACTGCAGTCCAGTTTTTCCAGGTTAAGGTAGGAATATATTTTCATTGCACCGCCTGCTTTGATGTGGTCAATTACAATTCCCTGATTTAATCCGCCAATATTTAACATGGTTCTACCTCCAATAATTTCATGATCAGTGCCATTCTTACATATATGCCAAATTCAGCCTGCTTAAAATACACTGCCCTAGGATCCTTGTCTACCTCGTTGGATATTTCATTTACTCTTGGAAGAGGGTGGAGCACAAGCATATCTTTTTTTGCATATTCCATTTTCTTAGAGTCTAAAATAAAGGAATCTTTTAAACGGATGTAATCTTCTTCATTGAAAAAGCGTTCCTTTTGTACTCTTGTCATATAGAGCAAATCCAGTTGGGGCATGACGTTTTCCAGAACTTTTTCTTCCTGACAAGGTATATGGTTAGCATCTATTACTTCTTCTTTTAGGTAAGCCGGTATTTTTAATTCATCCGGTGAAATTAATACAAAGTTTATGTTATCATAACGGACCAATGCATTAATTAAAGAATGGACGGTCCTGCCGAACTTTAAATCGCCGCAGAAACCAACGGTCAGGTTATTTAAGCGGCCTTTTAAGGTTTGGATCGTTAATAAATCGGTAAGAGTCTGAGTGGGATGATTGTGACCACCGTCACCGGCGTTGATTACTGGAATAGAAGAATAAGTAGAAGCAACTAAGGGGGCACCTTCCTTTGGATGGCGCATAGCACAGATATCAGCATAACTGGAGATAACTCGAATCGTATCGGCGACACTTTCGCCTTTGGCAGCAGAACTGGAATCTGCTGAAGAAAAACCTAAAACACTACCGCCAAGGTTTAACATGGCAGCTTCAAAACTTAATCTGGTTCTTGTACTTGGTTCATAGAATAAAGTTGCTAATTTTTTACCGTGACATGCATTAGCATACTTTTTGGGATTGCGGATAATTTCTCCTGCTAAATCAAGAATATCCTTTAATTCGGAAACAGATAAGTCAAGGGGACTGATCAGATGTTTCATAGGCACCTCCATTAAGTCTGTTATTATTTTCAACTGATTATTATACTATAGATACTTTCTTATTACAACTGAAATCTTGTATTTTTTTAAGCTTTTTTTACCGCTTTTTTATCGTGTTTTTTTAAATGTTGGAGGTGTTTTATATTCTGATTTTGGTTTGCGGACATTTTCACCATATT
>JAATEU010000205.1 GCA_015655565.1 Clostridiales bacterium | reverse complement strand
CATCAGATGGGATATTAGCTCAGTTGGTAGAGCACTTGACTTTTAATCAAGGTGTCCCGGGTTCGAACCCCGGATGTCTCATTTTATTATTTGATAATAAACTATGCGGATGTGGCGGAACTGGCAGACGCGCTAGACTTAGGATCTAGTGGGAGACCGTGCAGGTTCAATTCCTGTCATCCGCAGTTACAAGGGTCTTAGTACTTTCATAAGAAGGTATTTGGACTCTTAAAAGTATATTCCTAAAAAGCTTTTTTTGAATGAAGAGAAGATAAAAAAGCCGGTGAAAAATGAAAAACACTGGTGACAAGACAAAATGAAAAAGTATCTGCTGAAATAGCCTAATGCTGCCACCTTAAGTGATTTTTTTCCTTTTTCCGGTGTCTCTGGCTACTGCCAGGAAAAACATCTGTATTTTCAGCTTGTTTTCATCATATAAATCAATGCTCTTATACAGTTCTTTATAATAATCAAATAGAATCCTCTTAGTTTTTACTGTCTGTGTGAGATTTATCTGTGCAGTTACCAGACTTCCTTTGGTTTTTACATAATAATAAATAGGTTTTTTTACAACATACATATTTTTCACAAATTGTAGATATTCCAGGTTAAACCTGAAATCTTCACACCAGTTTAGTTCTTCTGAACATTTCAGATTATATGCTTTTACGATATCCGTTCTAAAAAATTTATTCCACATAACGCCGTAATAGAAGTTGGCAGGGGCTTTTAACATGAATTCCGCAAATTTTTTTCGGATTACCGGGCCTTCATAAGGAATATGTCCTTTAATATAAATCTTACGATTAATGACACGATAATAATCTGAAATTACCATATCACAATCCAAGGTTTCTGCTGCTTTCACAAAAGTTTCCGTAGCATCTTTCGTAATCCAGTCATCACTGTCCACAAATTGCAGATACTTTCCCTTTGCTTCTTTTATTCCCAGGTTCCGGCTATGGGAAACCCCGGTATTTTTTTTATGTATCAAATGAAATCTGTTATCGGATCTGCAAAATTTCTCCAGGACTTTCATGCCATGATCCGTGCTGCCGTCATTCACCATAAGGATTTCAATGTTTTGATAAGACTGGTTACGAATACTGCTTAAGCATCTTTCTATTGTCTGCTCCGAATTATAAATAGGCACAATAATACTAACTAACGGACAATCCATAAATCTTCACCCTTTTCCTGTTATCAAAAGACTATGATTATTATAACACTTTAGATTGGTATTGACAAATAGTTAAGTTCTTTCGATGGCGTCAATTTATTTTTCTCCTGAAGATATGTTTCTTGTCCCTCTCCTGTCCTTGCCGTTAAGAGCTTCCCATATTCATACTTTACATCTGCAGCACTGTCAAACAGATGCTTTCGATAAACTGTATTATATTTTCCTACATAGGGTATATCTTCCTTTTATAATTTTTTGTTTTTAGAGAATTCAAACGTATCATAAAATAGATATACCCTTATTTTTTGTCTGTTCCATTATTTTACATCATCTGCGTCCGAAAATAATTTTACCCCGGCGTTCTTGCCTGTTGTATTAATTCGGGATATATTATAAGCGAATTACTTCCGGTTCACCGCCGAAGGAATAGATGGTTGCTGTCGCTTCTGTAAAATAAAGAACCTCATAAATCCCGTCATCTGCGTTATACATTTTCTGTAAACTTGGTACGGCAGCCAACATGGCTTCTTTGGCTCCCTTTCTTGCATCCGGCTTTACCTCGCCGCTGATACGGATCCATTTCCCGTTTTTATCCATTCCGGAAATTTCTACTTTAGGATTTTTAATAATTTGTGCAAATACATTTTTTTTATTATTTGTACAAATATAAGTTTTACCCTCCCATTCCATAAAGGCACCGAAAGGACGTACCCGGGGCTGGTCATTTTCTACGGTTGCTAAGTAAAAAGTTTGACAATCTGATAAAAATTGTGCTGCTTTGTTCATAATGTTGTTCCCTTCTTTCATATGTGTTATAATTGGTGCATGTGTTAATTATAGCAGATATAAAGAATATAACAAGTACGATTATCTTTATGAGATAGTATATTTTTTATACTATTAATGAGTACTTTCAGAAACTTTCATGCATTGTTTTTAATGATATTTTAGATGCTGTTAGAAAATGATCTCAGCCTAAATTCAGCATCTAAAGTATCTTCGCGACCTTGATTTGGGTACTCTAAAAGTGAGAGGAGATTTATAATGAAGCAAGAGATTAATTTATATGGAATATGTCCTTATGTAACTGCTCAGAAAATTTTTTCCGGGAAATGGGCGATTCTGATTATTTACCATTTATATGAGAAAACATTGCGCTTTGGTGAACTGCAAAGAAAAATTCCAGGTATAACACAGGCGGCATTAACTAAGCAGCTGCGCGTTCTTGAGGGACAGGGAATGATTCATAGATATGTTTATCCGGAGATTCCTCCTAAAGTAGAATATTCCCTTACTGATATAGGAAAGGAATTTATACCGGTATTAGAACAATTTGAACAATTTGGCAATAAATATATCGCCTATTTTAATAAAAAAACAGAT
>JAATEU010000112.1 GCA_015655565.1 Clostridiales bacterium | reverse complement strand
GAGCCTGTGGCTTGCAGACCCATAAAAGAATCTGCCTCTATTTGAAGATTACATCTGATTGATGATGTGCAAATATTGGTAAATAATCATAATTTTTATTATGGTTTGTTAAATTTACCCTTTTCAGCCATTTTGATTTCACACTTCGCCTCTTTTCTTTACCTATTCTTCAAATTCCGAAAATAAAGTAAGCGGTTTTTTCCAATCACTCATATCAAATGCAGTACTTTCCCCTGACTCTCCAATCTCGGGTGAAATTTCTACTGACATATACCCTGAGAAACCTTTATCCAACAATCTTTTAATTACTTTTACATTATCCGTGGTACCTTCACCAAATCGGCAGAAATTCTTTATTCCATAGCCATTATTCTCTTTTAAATGAATATGGTTGATTTTATCAGAAAATCTGTCAATGATACTATCTAAATCCACCCCTGATGCATCAAAATGCCCTGTATCAATACAAATACCTATATGATTTGACTTAATCTCTTTAAAGATAAGATTATAATCATCCTCATTTTCCAAGATATTGCTGCAATGGTTTTCTAAACACAATAATACATCTGCCTCTTTAGCCACAGGCGCAAGAGTTTTCAACTCTTCTTTAACAGCTTCTATCCCACCGGCAGTATTTCTTTCCATACCCGATGCAACCACCCTTCGGCATCCTAATTCTACAGCTGCTTCAATGGCACGAATTTTATGACACACATTTGCAGTCAGTAAATCTCGGTTACCTCCGCCAAAAGAAGTAACATGCAATGAGACAGGTACTAAATCTGCTATTTCACATCTTCTTTTTAATTCCCTCATTTTTGATGGGGTTAATGTTTCAGGATACCAGCAATTAAATTCAACCCTTTTATACCCTGCTTTTCCTGCTAAAGCAAAAGTTTGGACAAAATCATTGTCGCCAAATCCATCAAAGGTTAGAGAGGAAACAGCCATTTTTAACATAAATCTTCTCCCTTTCGTGATGAATTATTAACCTTTAATTCCTGTTGTCGCGATACCCTCAACTAAATATTTCTGGAAGATGATAAATAATATTACCACAGGAACCAATGATAATGTAGACATAGAAAACATTGCACCATAAGCACTTTTAGCAGTAGCATCAATGAACATACGAAGACCAAGTGTTACTGTGTATTTGGGGGCCTCCCTTAAATAGATCACCTGTGTAAAGAAATCATTCCATGACCATATAAAAGTAAATATAACAGTCGATATCAGTGCCGGCTTACATAATGGAAGCAGAACCCTTGTAAAAATAGTGTACCTGTCGCAACCATCTATAACTGCAGCCTCATCCAACTCCCTAGGTAAGCCTCGAATGAACTGTACAATTAAAAATATAAAAAATCCATCTGTTGCCAAAAACTTAGGAAGAATTAATGGTATAATTGAATTATTAAGACTTAATTTAGTAAAATAAACGTATTGAGGAACAATGGTCGCATGCTGTGGTACCATCATTGTGACCATCATTAACGCAAAAAATAAAGGTTTGAATTTAAAGTCAAGTCGTGCAAAGGCATATGCAGCCAAAGAACATGATATAACATTTCCAATGACACACAGCGTTGAAATCAGGATAGAGTTTTTAAAATAGGTAGTAAAAGTAGTCATTCCATTTGATAACCAGCCTATTTTGTAATTTTCCAATGTAAACTTATTTGTGAACAAACTCAAATTCTTAAAAATTGTTTCTTCCGGCTTAAATGAACTTGCTGTCATCCAAAGCAAAGGATATAACATTAATAAAGCACCGCAGAATAACAATATAAACCGCACGTATTTTCTTACCGTCTCATTATGTAACATTTATAGACCTCCTCTTTACTCATAATGAACATGCTTATTTGACAGTTTAAAAGCTAGTACAGTGAACACAGAAACCATTAGTACTAAAATCCAGGAAAGAGCGGATGCATATCCCATACGCATCTTGCCAAATCCCTCTTTGTAGATATATAATGTAAATACTAACAGGCTGTCCATTACACCTCCATTACCACCGCTTATCACAAATGCTTCTGTAAATACCTTAAATGCACTAATGATCTGCATTACTACATTATAAAAGATAATCGGTGATAATAATGGAAGGATAATTTTTGTTATCTGTCTAAATCTACTGGCACCATCAATTGATGCCGCCTCTATATAAGAAGCCGGTATCTGCTTAATACCCGCAATAAAAATAATCATGGGAGAACCAAATTGCCATACCCTCAATAGCACTAAAGACCCAAGCGCATAATCCGGATCGGCTATCCACCTGATTTTAGCCATTTCTTCCAATCCTATTGCACCTAACAGCATATTGAATATACCCTCCATGCCAAAAATCTGTCTCCATAAAATAGCGATTGCCACACTTCCGCCCAGAAGAGAAGGAATATAAAAAGCCGCTCTAAAAACCGAAAGAAAAGGCATTGCCTTATTAAGTAAAAAGGCAAGAAACAAAGACGCCCCAATCTGTAACGGTACCGATATAAATACATAAAGTACAGTTACCTTTAAAGCATTCTTAAAATGATAATCTGTGTCAAACATCTTCATGTAATTACTTAATCCAATAAACTTCGGTGCAGACAGCATATTATAGTCAGTAAAAGAATAATAAAGAGACATTATCAATGGAATTAATGTAAGTGCAAGAAAACCAATTATCCATGGTATTAGGAATACATATCCTGCATGTTTATTTAAAAACCTTTTCAAAACCAGCACCTCGCATTTCCTATTACAAAATTTTATTAGATACATTTCACAACTACACGCTGCGTAACATAAATCAAAATCAGCTCGTGCATTTATATATTGGTTAAGGAGTGATGCATATCATATTCATTATGTATCACTCCTTAGCCTTCCATACTATTATGTTAGTATAGCAAATGTAAAATATTTAGAATTGCATCATTAATATTTCTGATTCGATATAACATACTGTCACATTATTGAGCGTTTTCACTTATTACGTCATTAGCAATACTAATAATATACTCAGCCGCTTCCTGTGATGTCATGGCATCTGTTGCAACTTGTTGCGCAACACTTGCAATTTCATTCTGTATTGCCCATACTCCCGGTTCTTTTGCCTTAAATGGTTTTGCACTTTCCGATATCATATTCACATAGTCTGTAGCCATAACATCGCTTGGATCAGCATTCTTACCCAATATATCCTGAATTGTCAAGGAACCGGGAACACCAAGTTCATAATTGAATATTTTTTGTG
>JAATEU010000212.1 GCA_015655565.1 Clostridiales bacterium | reverse complement strand
CCTCGGTCGTGCGCGAGGGAGGTGGCAATGCCAGCATCCCAGAGGTCTTCTTGTCGGGTGATTTCCTCTATCTGCTGATGTACGAAGTCGGTTGTGTGCATGATCAGCGCCCGGAAGTGAGCGGGTTGGAGGACAACGATATCGTGAATAAAATGTGCCCGGACAAACGCAGGAAGGAAGATTTTATAAGCTGCTTCATATGCAATTAACCAATAACTATTGACAAAAACCATAGAATTCCCTATAATATATCCATACTAATCTTATATGATTAATATGATTTAGTAAAAGAGGAGGAAATTACTTTATGAGCAGTACCTATTCAGGTATCCGTGAAAGCCGTCCAAATACTTTTAATGATTGCGGCGGCAATAGCCGGGAATTGTCATCAGAATTTGGTAAACGTTGTTTAAAGTCTGCGGACAGAACCTTCAGCCAAGGACTACAATGCCAGCAGATTAACAGTATGTCGGCTCTGATGTCGCTGGATGATTCCGTCTTCATTGCCCATTCGCCACAAGGCTGCGTTGGATGTACTACCCTGGCAAGCGATATGTACCGGGTTGGCCAGGCACACAGGGGCACAAAAATCATCAGGAGTCCAAGAATTATCGTAACCAACCTTGATCAGAGGGATGTTATTTTAGGCGGTGAAAACAAGCTGAAAGAAGCCATCGGATATGCGGCAGAACGTTATAATCCCAAAATCATTTTTGTATTTACTTCCTGTGCCTCCGGTATTATCGGTGATGATATCGATGCTATTGTACGGGATATGCAATCAGAAACAGAAACTTTGATTATACCCGTACATTGTGAAGGCTTTAAATCTAAAATATGTGCCTCCGGTTTTGATTCCGCCTTTTTATCCATTTCCAAATACATATTAAAAGGGCAAAAATCAGAAAAACAAAAGGGCCTTATTAATCTTTTCGCACCAACCTCCATCAGTTATAAAGATCAGTTAGAAATGGAAAGAATGTTGCACCTGCTTGGGTTAACGGTAAATTACATACCGTTTTACAGTTCTCTTGAGAAAATCAAAAACATACCGGCTGCAGAAGCCTCTACTTCCATTTGTAAAGTATTTGCAGATGAGTTTATGAAAGAACTGGAAGAAAATTATAATATTCCCTATTCCCATACCGTAATGCCCATAGGTGTCCGAAATACGGATAAATGGTATAAAGGGGTTGCCGCCCTCTTTGGAAAAGAAGCGGAAGCTGAGGCTTATATTAAGAAAGAACATGCCCGGATACTGCCGGAAATAGAAAAAATCAGGGCACGCCTTTCGGGAAAACGTGTTTTTATCTGCGGCGGAACCGGACGCTCTTTCGCTGCCGCCGCTTTAATCGATGATTTCGGCATGAAGCTTGTAGGCCTGGAAACTCCTACTTACGATGATGATGCACAGATTGATATTGAATATTTAAATGAAATTCATGGGGATTATATGATTGATATTGCAAATATGCAGCCTTTTGAACAGATAAATATCGTTAACCGGCTGAAACCGGATGTATTTATCGGAGTTCCCGGCTGGTCTGCAAGGCTGGGTATCCCAACTACCCATGTTTTAGATATGAAACGCCCTACCATGGGTTATGACGGTATATTATATCTCGGCAATAAGATTGCCGATCAAATTGAAAACCCCGGATTTAATAAAAAGCTTGCCCTGCATGCCCGTCTGCCTTACAGGAAATCATGGTATGAAACAAATCCCTTTAAATTTATTAAACCTTTAGGAGAGTGATAATATGTCAGTCGTAACGGAAAGCCCACGGGGCAATTGTGTACTTGGCGGTATTAACGCCGTATTAAGTGCTGTAGATAAAGTATGCCCCATCTTTCATTCCGGTCCGGGTTGCTGTATGCAGACTTCAGCCGGTGAACCGGGACAGTCCGGAGGCCGTACCCCCCACTTTTTATCCGGTGTCTCCCTTCCCTCTTCTAATATGCTGGAAAGGGAAGTTGTATTCGGAGGTGTTGATAAACTACGTTCCACAATTGAAGGTGCAATTGAAATTATTGATGCGGATGCATATTTTATCCTGACCGGTTGTACGGCAGGTATTATCGGTGATGATATTAAGAGCGTAACAAACGAATTCCTGGCTCAGGGAAATAAAGTTTATCCCATTGAAACTCCCGGTTTTGCCGGTGACAGCTATCTTGGCTATGAAGCGGCTTTTAAAACATTTCTGAATTATATCGTTGAAGAAAATCTGCCTAAGCAGGATAATTTAGTGAATTTATTCGGTATTATGCCTTATCACGATCCCTTTTGGGCAGGTAATCTGGAGGAACTTACCAGAATACTGAAAAAGCTTGGTTTAAAAGTGAATACTTTCTTTACGGAACATCAGGGAATTGAAACCATCCGCACTTCTTCCTCAGCAGCATTAAATATCATTGTAAATCCCTGGCTGTTAAAAAGTGCTGCAGCAGAGTATGAAGAACGTTTCGGAATTCCTTCCCTTAGGATTCCGGGCCTGCCAATCGGTGCAACGGACACCTCAGAGTTTGTCCGTAAGGTTTCCGGTGCACTTGACCTTAATAAAGAATTATTAGAAAAAGTAATTGAAGAAGAGGAGGCCTACGTATATAATTATTTAGAAACAGCAATAGGCTCCCTTAGCTGGAAACGTTTTGCAGTTGTCGGGGATGCAAGTACCGCAGTTGCCGTAACAAGGTTTCTTGCCAATGATTACAGCTTCACTCCTATTATTACGGTTATAACGGATCCGGTCTTCCGGGATGAGGAGAAGGCCCGGATT
>JAATEU010000211.1 GCA_015655565.1 Clostridiales bacterium | reverse complement strand
CCTTCTTTACCCAGTCCCAGTTAGTGGACGGGAAATGCCCGGATTGCGGGCAGGAGGTCCAGCCTGCAAAAGAGGAAGCTTATTTCCTGAAATTGAGTAACTATACCGGCCGATTAATCGAACACATTAATAAACATCCGGAATTCATTCAGCCGGAGTCAAGAAAGAATGAAATGATGAATAATTTTCTTCTTCCGGGTCTCCAGGATTTATGCGTATCCAGGACATCCTTTAAGTGGGGGGTTCCGGTAGACTTTGATGATAAACATGTGGTATATGTATGGCTGGATGCCTTAAGTAATTATATCACCGGTTTGGGATATGATGAAGACGGTAATCATGGGGAATTATTTGAAAAGTTCTGGCCTGCCGATCTGCACTTAATCGGCAAGGATATTCTGCGTTTCCATACCATTTATTGGCCGATTATGCTGATGGCCCTGGGTATACCATTGCCTAAACAGGTATTTGGCCATCCCTGGCTGCTGCAGGGCGAGGGTAAGATGAGTAAATCCAAGGGCAATGTTTTATATGCAGATGAGCTGATTGACTTTTTTGGAGTGGATGGGGTACGATATTTTGTACTGCATGAAATGCCTTTTGATAATGACGGTGTCATTACCTGGGAACTTATGGTGGAAAGAATGAATTCAGATCTGGCAAATACTCTGGGTAATCTTGTTAACCGGACCATATCCATGTCCAATAAATATTTTGGCGGTGTGGTTAACAATGCCGGTGTTAAGGAACCGGTGGATGAGGAACTGATTAAGCTTGCCTTGGAGACATCGAAAAAGGTTACATCTAAAATGGAACAATTAAGGGTTGCAGATGCAATTACTGAAATATTCACTTTATTTAAGAGGTGCAACAAGTATATTGATGAGACTATGCCCTGGGTTTTAGCCAAGGAGGAAGAAAAGCATAAAAGACTGGAAACCGTATTATATAATCTGGCCGAGAGCATCTGTATCGGTGCAAGCCTGTTGGAAGCTTTTATGCCGGAAACTTCTGCTAAAATCTTAAAACAATTAAATGCCAGGGGAAGAACCATTGATGAATTAAATCAGTATGGTGTTTATGCATCCGGTACCAAGGTAACAAAAACACCGGAAATTTTATTTGCACGTCTTGATTTGAAGGAGGTTCTGGAAAAAGTGGAGGCTGGGAAAGCAGTGGAAGCCAAAGAAACCCAAACTGTCCCGGAAGGCAGGGAACCTGGTGAGGACGGCCAATCTGCCGTTGATATTCCTACAAAAGACGAAATTACCTATGAGGATTTTATGAAATTACAATTTCAGGTAGGTGAAATTATAGCCTGTGAAGCAGTGCCCAAATCAAAAAAACTGCTTTGTTCCCAGGTTAAGATTGGAAACCGGGTAAAGCAGATTGTATCGGGTATTAAAGCATATTACTCCCCGGAAGAAATGGTGGGGAAAAAAGTCATGGTGCTTGTTAATTTGAAACCTGCTAAATTAGCGGGGGTCTTGTCTGAAGGCATGCTATTGTGTGCGGAAGATGAGAAGGGGGAATTAGCCTTGATAATACCGGAGAAAAATATGCCTGCCGGAGCGGAAATCTGTTAATTAACGAAGTGCTGTAAACAAAATTATCTGCCATAAATAATAAATTAAATTGAAAAACCTGTCATGAAATTTTTGTTTGCAATTACCCCCGGACGGGTATTGCTCTCAATAAGTCCAGAGATAAACGTTTTGTGGTCGCACAAAAACACTGAAAATGCCTAAAAAGAGCTGTTGCTCAACTTACTTATTGTTAGTTTTACAACAGCCCCTAAGGTAAATAAGGCACAATTTAAGAGAATTTTAATTGTTAAGTATCAATTCTAAATAAATACATAATATTTTTATCAATATCAAAAATTGCTAAAGAAAAATTATAGGAAGCACTATCAAGAAGCTCAGTATTATTATCTTTTTTGAACAACCAATATCCATTGCTTATTTCTGGAAGATCAACGGTTTCAGCAAAATGATAAGCATATTAAGTATTATCATATATACCTCCATACATTAATAGATCTAATGGGGGTGAAAGAGGTAATGCACTCCATTTACAAGAGGATTTGATTTTGGCAATATATAAATCCGCATCGGATTTTGAAAATGAAAAACCATATAGTCTTTCACCTTCAAATGGGGCACCACTATAGTCGTCAAAAATTTCTATAGATTCAACATTCTTGGGTAAAGATTCATTAAAAGTATTTTCGAATTCTCTTACACCTTTATCCAAAGTTTTTAACATCTTGTTTTTAGGATTGGGTGCATCCGCGCTTTGCTTTGTAACCTGGAACTCTGCGGTTAAAATCTTAGGCACAGTGAAAACCAGCGTGTATATTTACATGGTTCCTGTGATAACGGTCGTTACTTCCGCTATTGTGTTGCGAGAGAATATCATAGATGCTGCTGTATTCGGAACTGTACTTATATTAGCAGGACTATTTATTTCGGAGAACAAAATTGTAATAAAGACAAAAAGGGGACTTAAAAATGAATGATTCCAATATGAAATGCGTTATGGTCATAGATTAGGTGAAGCATGGTAATTAAAAATAGACACGGCGGCTTTGATTTTTATTTCAAAACCGCCGTTTGGAAATATGTGTTTAATCCATGCCGCCAAACAACGGTTTCATTATAAAAACCTGTATTATTCAACAGCTTCGATTGAATCAACAATGCTCATTTTGGCAATCTGGCGCAAAGGGATACAGGCTGCAATCAAATAGGCGATAACAGATGCAAATGCCGCTTGAATAATGGAGTAATTAAGAAAACATAGACAAAATAAAAGAAAATAACTATAATACATTATGAACTTAAGAATTTAAAAATAGCTTATACCAAGATGCAAAACGAATGTAACTGCATGGGAGGATATAATGATTTTTGAAACGCATGCTCATTATGATGATGAAGCTTTTGATGAGGATAGAGAAGACTTATTAAGCAGTCTGCCCCAGGAAGGAATAGAATATGTGGTTAATGTAGGTGCAAGTATTGAAACTACCAAAAAAACCCTGGAGTTAGTGAAACAATATCCATTCCTGTATGGAGCTGTCGGGGTCCATCCAAGCGAAACGGCAGAATTAAATGAAGAAAACTTTCAGTGGTTAAAGCAGGCGGCACAATTACCTAAGGTAGTTGCAGTAGGTGAGATCGGATTGGATTATTACTGGGATACGCCAAAAAGGCAGATCCAGAAGGAATGGTTTGACCGGCAGATGCAGCTTGCCAGGGAGTTAAAGCTTCCGGCAGTCATCCACAGCAGGGATGCGGCAGCAGATACACTGGATATGATAAGAAATGCCGGTTTAAAAGAAACAGGCGGTGTCATCCATTGTTTTTCCTATGGCAGGGAAATGGCCAAAAGCTATCTGGACATGGGATTTTACTTAGGAATCGGCGGTGTCGTCACCTTCAAAAATGCGAAAAAGCTGAAAGAAGTAGTGGAATTTGCTCCGTTGGAACAGATTCTTTTAGAAACCGACTGTCCATACCTTGCTCCTGAACCCAACCGGGGCAAGAGGAATTCTTCCCTGAATTTAATTTAT
>JAATEU010000227.1 GCA_015655565.1 Clostridiales bacterium | reverse complement strand
TGCAAAGACAGGATCGATTATTATCTGGAAAAAACAAATCTGACAGAACACCGGAAGAAAAAGAACAGGCAATTATCCGGAGGAATGAAACGCCGGGTGGGATTGATACAGGCATTACTTCACAATCCGGAGTTCCTGATAGTAGATGAGCCTACTACAGGGCTGGATCCGGAGGAGCGGATCAGAATCCGGAATTTATTGGTGGATTTCTCTAAAGAGAGGACTGTTTTGTTTTCCACCCATGTGGTAGAGGATTTGGCGGCTACCTGTAATCAGCTTACAATTATGAAAAAGGGCGGAATTATATATGATTGTCAGATGATAGAACTGTTAAATCAGGCAAAAGGACATATCTGGATTTATGAAGCAGATAGGGAAGAACAGGTTCGTGAAATCGAAAAGAAATGTCATATATCTTCAAAACAATATACGGAGCATGGTATGACAGTAAAGATAATCAGTGAGGAAAAGCCGGATATACAGTGCCGCCCGGCTGAAGTTACATTGGAAGATGCTTATATTTATATGTCGAATTTAACTTGATATTAAAAACCTGAAGGAAGGAACAACCGGGCTTTTTTATTATTAATAAAGCTAAAATTAATTGAATGTTAATATTCGAACTATTTACGCAAATAGCAAGATATGTTAGAATAGAAATACTTATTGGACATAAACCTACAAAAATTAGTAAATTTATAGATACAGACTTTAAAAACAGGCATAATATTATTATAAGTCAGGTTAGGAGGCATATATGACAAAGACTGAATTTAAAGATGGGTTACGAACTGCCTTAACAGGAGAACTGCCGGATGCCGAAATTGAGAATAATATAAGGTTTTATGATGATTATATTAGGACTAAGAGTGTTGGTAACAACGAAGAAGATATTGTGGGACAGTTAGGAGAACCCAGGCTGATAGCTAAAACTATAATAGACACCTATCAAATTACCAATGGGCCGATATATAACGGCTCAAAGCATGAAGGAGCCTATCAGGATGCTCATACAACAGATGGTAATGCCTATGAAGATGATAGAAGCAATTATGATAATAAATCCAAGGATTATGAAAGAGGTTTTAAAGTTCAAATTCATTCTTCCTTAACTTGGTATCAAAAACTATTAATTGTAATTATTGCCATAATCTTAATTTCTTTATTTCTGATAATTGGTAGGGTTTTGTTTCAATTATTCTTTAGGATCGGCATACCTTTGATTGTAGTCTATTTAGGTTACAGATTAATTACGGATAATTTAAAACGGTAGACGGAATTAGAAATCACAATTGAAATATGCTGAAAATAAAATGCTCTGAAATTATAGGTTTAAGCCTGATTTCAGGGTATTTTTATTAATGATAAAGAGGGTATAAATACAAAGGAGAATGGTAGAAAGGGCGAATCGGGCGGCTGTTTCGAGAAGAAAATATAAATTATTATAAGGGGTTGTTGGTATTAGGTATATATAACTAATTGACGTTTATGCTATTGACATATGATAATATTATGGTAAATTATATGTAGCGATATATGTAATATTTTGTAGTAATCGGATGAAAATGATTTTATTTATATTATCAGAACCTTGTTTTCACTTGAAAATGTCTGTGAACCTGGGAGAATAAAGTTTTTTAAGAAATATAAATCGGCATCTTTGTTTAAGCTGCAAATATGTATTATGCTGTTTGGATTTAAAACCGGTAGTATGAATTTATTTACCGGTTATTTATATTTTGGAAGTGATGAAGGAGTTGTGTGTATGGATATTTTTATGATTATTAGTGTTATATTTGCTTTTGGGGCCTTGATTGTGGCCTTTGTTCTTGATGGTGGACATATTGGAGCGTTGCTGTCGCTCACACCTGCATTGATTGTTTTCGGGGGCACCATAGGTGCAATTGGAGTTTCCTTCAAATCATCCGTATTAGTTAAATTGCCCAAGATAGTCAGGATAGCATTTACAAATCAAAAACAAAACCGTAAAGAGATTATAGATACCTTTTGGAAATTAGCCAACTTAGCGAGAACAAATGGATTATTAGCCTTAGAATCGGAATTGCTGAATAATACATATGAAAGATTCATAGTTCAGGGAATTCAGTTGGTTATGGACGGTACTGATCCGGAAATTATCAAAAAAATATTAGAAAATAAAGTTGATAATATGGAATACCGCCATTCTAAAGGCATTGCTGTATTTGAGGCAGCCGGAGGTTTTGCACCAACCATGGGGGTGCTTGGAACCGTTATGGGTTTGGTACACGTATTAAGTGATTTATCAAATCCGGATGAATTGGGGCCGAAGATAGCGGTAGCATTTATTGCAACTTTATACGGAGTTGGTTCGGCAAATCTTCTATGGATGCCCGTTGCTAATAAATTAAAAGAATTAGATACGGATGAAATTGTAACAAAAAATATGATGATGGACGGCATTTTAATGATTCAAGAAGGCGGTAATCCAACATTAATTGTAGAAAGACTGAAGGGGTACCTGGATGATGAAAAAGAAGGAGAAGAAATCGGAGAACAGTGAAAGATGGCTGTTAACCTATTCGGATTTAATAACATTATTAATGATTCTGTTTGTTATCCTATATGCAATGAGCAATGTCAATCTGGAAAAATATGATTCGCTGTCTGAATCCTTAAGCACTGCTTTAGGAAGTGGCAGCAGCACGAATGGTTCCATAATACCAAGAGGCGGAGGCGGAATCTTAACAGGAGAAACACCGGGATCTGAAGATTATGACGGCTCAACAACTGAGGAATCGGAACAAAATACCGTGGAGGGTGGAAATACCGGTGCTCTGGCGAATGAAAATGCCGGGGAAATGAATGATTTTGCTGAATTAAGGGAAAGGTTTCTGGAGGCTATTGAAAGTAATAAATTAGAAGATAAGCTTCGTATAACGATTGAACATAAAGGTATGGTTATTTCCTTACCAAATGATATTTTATTCGAAAGCGGACAGGCAGAAGTAAAAAAAGAGATGAAGCCTACGCTGGATACAATTTCAGAATTATTAAATAGTATTGATAATCCGATTCAGGTTGAAGGATATACGGATAATGTTCCGGTGAATAAAGGCATGTATAAATCTAATTGGCAGTTATCTGCACAAAGAGCAGCGAATGTAGTTCAATATTTAGTTGAAAATTATGAGATTGAACCTGAGAGATTAACAGCCATCGGATATGGAGAATATAAACCGTTTGCTTCTAATGAAACGGAAGAAGGACGGGAGAAGAACCGACGTATAAGCATTACTATACTGTTTGATGAAGAAAGCACCGATTAAAACCTAAATATTATAAATGCAACCATAATCCCATTGCGTATGACATTACATTTGTTATGAAATTTAATTGAATTGCAAAGCTTTTATACAAATTTGGGATTCTTAGAAACCCGGATTTTTTATTTACAAGATAAAAAGTGCTGTTACTCCGTTACCTGCCACAGGTATTGTGAACAGCATTTTTTATCTTCCAATAAAAGGCGGAGATTTATCCGACGATAAAAAAGCCTACTGCTGCGATTAAGTATACCGACATCAACTTTAGGCCTTCCATCCAATTGGTTTTACCTGATTTTACGATTTGGTTTGCAATAAGAACGCTGGCTCCAAATAAAAACAACTCAACCGGTTTAAATACGATGCTCATTGGCGTGTATAAAAGACTGATAAGAACTGACATGGGAATTACGAAAAGGGCAATCTGGAGACTTGAACCTACGGCAATTTCTATGGATATATCCATCTTATTTTTCAGTGCCATAATTACAGCCGTACTATGTTCAGCCGCATTACCTACAATAGGAATCAGTATGATACCAACAAACATTTCAGAAATTCCAGCTGCCTTTGTCATAGGTTCAATGTTGCCTACCAGCAATTCGGATTCAATAGCGATAAATACAGTAGCAACAGCAAGGATTATGACACTGACCGGAAAACTCCATTTGGAATCAATGTCTTCTGCATGCTCCACTCCATAAAGGTCTTTTTGGGTTTTGAAAGAATATATCATTCCTATCACATAGATTGAAAGCATAATAATACTGGTAATTATACTGAAGCTTTCATATTTTGATGAAATAAGATTTTCTGAAATATGAAACGTAAAAACTGCCGGTATGGATAATCCAATAACTGCAAATAATAACATGGTAGCTGTAAAGCTTCCTAATTGTGAATCATATTTTAACTCTTTATGTTTTAAACCACCCAAAAAAATACTGCAGCCCAGAACCAAAAGAATGTTGCCTAAAACAGAACCGGCCAGTGAGGCTTTTACCACATCGAACAATCCTGCCTTAATGGCAAAAAAACTGATAATCAGTTCAGTCGCATTACCAAAAGTAGCATTTAAAAATCCCCCGAGCTTTGGACCGGTGTATACCGCAATTTCTTCAGTCGCATTTCCTAAATATCCGGCTAATGGTACGATAGAGAAACAAGTTAAAAAGAACATTACAGTTGCATCCCAATCCATAAAATGACCTGCAATAGACAATGGAATACATATTAACAATACTTTTAAATACTTCATATCTGTGACCTCATCCCGTCATGTTATTTATTGTGGTTTGATGCAAAAGTATTATGTAGGAAAAGCAGATACAATCAATTACATAATTTTGAAACTTATTCCATTGTTAGTATCTGCTATTCTTAGGTGGTTCCTTTGAAATAAAACTTTTTCTACACAAACCGCCAATATTCGATATTATACTACCATTATAAACTAAAATCAATATATCAATTATACAATTTATACCATAAGCGAAAACACAAACTTATCCAAAAAGCTCTTTTAATTCTTTCCGGCTGGCCTCATCTGTTAATGCTAATATATCATCACCAACCAAAATTTGTGAATCTCCCTTTGGGATTACGAGAGACTCATCCCGTGTAATAGCAATAAGTACCGTCTTTTTAGGGACAGACAGGTTTTTTAGTAATTGATTGGCAGCTTTTGCGGTTGGGCTGACCTTCATTTGTATAATGGAATAATTCCCGCGTTTTAGCTTCATAAGGGTAAACATATCCTCTAAGTCCATTTCTTCAACTACAAGATGTGCCATTAAGTCTGCCTGATTAACACCCACGTCCACACCCATTCCGCTGTTATACAACCATGCATTTTTAGGATTATTAACCCGGGCTACAACCCGGGGTACGCCAAATTCCATTTTAGCAAGGGTCGACACTACAAGATTAATTTCATCTGCATCGGATACGGCAGCTACCACATCCGCCGTGGTAATGCCTGCCTGTTCCAGTACCGCAGGATCGGAACCAATTCCATTTATTAATATTTCAGGTGGTAATTCTTTTATCAATTTCTTTAGATTTTTTTCACGGTGTTCAATTAACCGGATATCATGACCGTTTGATATTAATAAGGAGGCAAGGTAATTACCAACCTGCCCTCCGCCCACTATAATGACTTTCATCTTAATTCCTCCTTTTATATTAGGTCCAGCATAGATTTCAATTTATTAGTGGCAGAAACAATGACTGAAATATATAGGATATCTTCTGCTTCAAAGATGGCGCCAAGGGTAGGGATAAATGTTTTATTATTGCGGCTGATTGAAACTACATGGATTTCACTTAATACCGTAATATCATTTACCGTATGGCCAACCAATAAGGACTGCACCTCAATCCGCACTAAATTAACAGTTCCATTTCCTATTTCAAATACACTGTCTAACTGATTATACGTTAGGAGTTCCGTTGCCCTTTCAATTCCCCAAGCCGTTGTGGAAATTGTCTGTATACCCAATCTATGGTAAATCTGTGCCTTTCTTGAATCGTAAAGCCGGGCAACCACATGGGGTACCCGGTAAATATTTCTTGCTACCCTTGCGATCACAGCGTTTATTTCATCACTTTCCGTACAGGAAACGACGGCATCTACTTTATCAATTTTTGCTTGGCTTAATACCTCCCGGTCAAAACCAAAACCGATGACTTTTATTCCGGCAAAGTCCGTCCCCAATAGTTCAAAAGCTTCCGGATTAGAGTCAATTGCAGTTACCTGATGCCCTTTTTTTATAAGACTTTGTGATAAACCGGTACCCATTCTTCCTAAACCAACTACAATTACTTTCATATTGATCACCTCTCTATTATTTATGATAATTTTTTTATATCTTTTCTGCAAAGCCATGCTTTTCTTATTTCTTCAATCAGTAATATCAATGGAGGCCAAATACATAATAACAGCCAATCGGATAAACCAAGCGGAGCTGTGTGAAATATAGATTGAAATGGCGGTAAGTAAACTAAGGCAATAATTAATATGATTTCAAAAAAGATTCCCAAATTTACTTGTTTGTTACGGAATAATCCAACCTTAAAAGCAGATTGTTTTTCTGTACGGCAATTAAATACCGCACCAATCTGAATGAATACGATAGTTGCAAGCGCCATGGTTGTTGCTTTGATGTAAATGGGATCAGTTCCCCCGGCAAGCGGCACATTCGGCCAGCCGTTTTGTATATTAACATAAAAGTAAGAAAAGCCTGAAGCAAGGGAACCTAACATACCGTACCATAAGAAAGCTTTTCCTATCAGCTTTTTATTTAGTAATGGTTCCTTGGGATTACGGGGCGGTTGGTCCATTATCCCATTTTCCGGCTTTTCAGTCCCTAATCCAAGTGCCGGCATCATATCGGTGCCTAAGTCAATCGTGAGGATTTGCATTACCGTTAACGGCAAAGGAATGGCACCGCGGGAAAACAGGAACAGGGCGGAAGGAACAGCTTCCGGCATATTTGAGTTTAATATATACAGTAAGAATTTGCGTATATTGCTGTAAACTGCCCGGCCTTCTTCAATTGCATGAACAATGGAAGCAAAATTATCATCGGTCAGAATCATATCAGCCGCTTCTTTCGCCACATCGGTACCGGCAATGCCCATAGCTACACCAATATCGGCTTTTTTAAGGGCGGGAGAATCATTTACGCCATCGCCTGTTACCGCAACAATGTCACCCATCTCCTGTAAATTTGTCACCACCCGTAATTTTTGTTCCGGGGCTACACGGGCAAAAATGATTTCATCCTTAAGATATTCCTTTAATTTCTCATCCGAAAGCAGTTCTAACTCTAAGCCGGATACGACCCGTGGATTAGGACCTTTTACGATTCCGATCCGTTTTGCAATACTTTCGGCTGTTAAACCGTAATCTCCTGTAATCATGATGATACGGATACCGGCACGGTGGCATTCTTCCACGGCAGCCGCCACTTCAGGACGGGGAGGATCTGCCATAACAATTAAACCGACGAAAACTAAATTTTGTTCTATGATTTCCGGTGTATAAGCACTCATTGCTGTGGGAATGTTATCTTCTTTATGAAGTAACCGATAAGCGACTGCTAATACACGCAGTCCGTCACGGGCAAATCTGTCATTTGCTTCCATAATTTTATTACGCAATATTTCTGTCATAGGCTGGACCGTACCATTTATGCGGATAGAACCGCTTAGCTTCATAACCTCTTTAGGTGCTCCCTTAACATATGCTATCAGTTTGGTACCCTCCATTGGTTTTGCCAATTGATGAACGGTAGTCATTCTCTTACGGCGGGATTCGAAGGGCAGCTCCCTTAGACGCGGGGTTAATTCCGATTGTTTTTGCATATTAATTCCTGCTTTTGCTGCTGCAACACTTAAACAGGCTTCTGTCGGATCGCCTAATACGGTATACCGGGCAGATTCTTCATTTGGTGGAAGTAAGCGTGCATTACTGCAAAGTGCAGCTCCTGTTAATAAGAGTTTCATATCCTCTTCCTTATCTGCCGTCACTTTTTTACCGCCTGTTAAGATGTCTCCACTGGGACCATAGCCGACACCGGTAACTTCAAATTCTTTTTCGGCCAGCCATAAATGATTTACTGTCATTTCATTCTGGGTTAATGTACCTGTTTTATCGGTACAGATAACGGTAGTGCTGCCCAGTGCTTCAACAGAGGAAAGCTTTTTTACTAAAGCATTCCGCTTTGACATACGTTGAACGGCCATAGCCAGAGACAGGGTTACTGTCGGGAGTAAGCCTTCCGGAATAAAAGCAACTACCATGCCTAATGCGAAAATAAAAGACGAAGCAACAGGTTCCTTTACTAATAATAATGCGCTGACGAAGAAAAACACACCAAAAGTTATGGCAATCACTGAAATTTGTTTTGTTAAGCGGTCCAATTCTTTTTGCAAAGGACTCTCTGCTTCTTTCATATTTTGAGTTAAACCCGCAATTTTACCAAATTCCGTTCTCATTCCGATTTCCATGACAACAGCTTTACCATTACCTTCTGAAACATTGGTGCCTGCAAATATTAAATTCGGTATTTCAGCTTTCGTAAGGTCATCTTTTAACACCGCATCCCTTACTTTGCGTACCGGGTTGGATTCTCCGGTAAGTGTGGATTGATCTACCTGTAAATCACTGCTTTCAATTAACCGCGCATCCGCAGAAATTTTATCTCCTTCTTCTAATAATATTATATCACCGATTACCAAATCTTCAGCAAAAATTTTTTGTTCTTTGCCATCACGAATAACACGGGCATAGGAATGCAGCATATTCCGTAAAGCATCCGTTGCCTTCCCGGCACGATGTTCCTGCCAAAAGCTGAAGACACCATTAATGACGTTCACTAACCAGACCGCAACTCCTAACTGGGGCATGCCTGCAAAGAAAGCTGCTGCACCGCCAATCCATAATAAAATAGCCATTAAATGTACAAAGTTGCTAAGGAAGATAAGTATGACTGATTTTTTCTTTTTTTCATCAATTAAATTTTTTCCATATTCTTTTTGTTTTTCCTCAACCTGAGCTTGCTTCAGTCCCTGGACACTTGTTCCTAACACTTCAAAAACCTTGTTAACCGGTAATTTATATATGTCTTCTTTTATTACTGTACTTTTCTTTGTATCCATTTCATTATAATCCTTCCTTCCAAATAATATTAAAGAGGCTTTAAAGCCTCTTCTTATTTTCAGAAAATTAATTTTATACTCTTGTTTGCTTTTATACAATATAAATAACAGAATCTTTATGCTATAATAAAAAATCTTAACAAAATCTTAATAGAAATATAACCCGCGTTTCCAATGTTATTATAAGCAGCTATGGAGTTGTAATTTACAATCATTATTCTTCAAAAGATATTATCCTATGCGTATAAAGCTGAAAATTAAGATAGCGTAGCTTTCTCCACCAGAGAGATTTATCATGAATGCAGTATAAGAGAAAGATTATTGTGGCTGATAGAAAGCCAGGATGCTCTTAATATAGACAGGAAAAAAATCAGAAGATAATAAAGGCTGATAGAATACATATTAAAGAATATATAATAATAGGAAAAAATGCGTTTAGGGATTCCCCTGTATATCACCGCTTACACCGGGGAAACCCTTTACAGACAGGGAGTTGGATAACGATATTACAACAGAAGTCATAAACTCAAGATAATATAAATACATTTGGTACAATCCACTATCTTCACATTTAATATGTGCTGTTAATTCGTCAAAAGAAATACTTATAAAAGAATACTTAGCCCTTTTTTTCTGTAAGTTATACAAAAAAGCTGTCGTTTATGCAGTGTATATTGAAAAAAATAAATTAAGATGTAAAATAAATAACAGGTATTCCAATTTTCAGGGAATAAGAAATAAAACATAAAGTGAAAAAACTTTGATAGTAATCTGAGGTATATAATTCAAGTATAACCACGTATAAAACTACTGTCTTAAAAGATGTGGATTATATTATTATTTCAGATAATGGAAAAGTTAAGGGTTTAGGTATAACATAGAATTGAATGGGAGAAATAATATATTTAAAAAACTTTTTATAGAAGTTGACGGATTGTAAGTTTATTGCTGGTCTAATTGGTACGCTTACAAAGCCGGCATGCTCTTAATATGGACAGGGAAAAAATCAGAGGATAATAAATGAAGATATTACCTCTTACTTTATGAGAGAAAATTACAAAGTGAAACGCCCGCGAGGGGGAGCCAGGCGGGCGTTTCGATGAGGGGAGTATAAATAATTAATAAGGGGTTATATAGTGTGTTA
>JAATEU010000274.1 GCA_015655565.1 Clostridiales bacterium | reverse complement strand
TATAATTTATCCAATGTTTTAGTTTCCGTTATCTATGCGAAAAAGAAGCTGCCGGTTAAATATCTGCCGATTACTTTCCGTCCCAGACAGGGCGGAGTAAATTCCATTAATATGAAAAAGATTTTTAAAATCGGCAGGCAGGCGTGGAAGGATTTTTCCGCAATTAATAAATATATAACTTATTAACCTTTTCAATATTCTGATTTATATGCTGACAGGGGCGGCAGAGGGGAGTTTAATATGAGAAATAAAATAACAACGCCCGTTAATGGCGAACGTAATATATTAATAAAATACATAACTCAGATTATGGTGGGAATTCTTTTCCTGTTTTTGTCAAACCGATTGTTAAAAGAGGATTTTGCAGTTTTTCTACGGTGGTGGTTTGCTTTACTGCTGTTAGGTATTACGTTTCTTCCGCTTTCACAGAAGATTTTTTCTTCCTTTCATGATAACGGGTATTTGTTTTCTAAAACGATTGGGTTGGCTTTAAGCGGTTATCTTATGTGGCTGTTTTCTTCCGTTAAGCTTATGAAATTCACCTCATTATCCTGTGTCATGGTTGTTGCTTTAGGTGTTTGTTTTAATCTGCTCCTTTTTGCCAGAATGAAAACAAACCATAAAAAGCTTATGTTTACATCGGATAAATTAGAGGCAATGGTAAAGGAAGAGTTATTATTCCTGGCGCTGTTTTTAATTTGGACTTATATCCGCGGCTTTAAACCGGAAGCATATGGAACGGAGAAATTCATGGATTATGGCTTTATGACAGCTATGATGCGCGCAGAATATATGCCGCCGAGAGATTTATGGTTTGCAGGAAGTACCATTAATTATTATTATGTCGGACAATATATGGCAACCTTTATGACGAAATTATCCTTTGTTACCGTAAATACGGGATATAATCTGATGCTTATGACCTTGGCAGCCTTTGCCTTTCTGTTGCCCTATTCCTTGATTTTTAACGTTACAAAGCATTATTTGGGAAATCAATATACGGAGCGTAAGAAAATACCGGCTATTGCAGGGTTATTATCCGGCGCAGGGGTGTCTCTTGCCGGTAATATGCATTTTCCATTATATTATTGGGTTATTCCCATCCTTCGTACCTTACTTGGCACCGACAGTGAAGACGGTTACTGGTTTCCGGATTCAACCAGATATATTGGTTATGATCCGGATACCACCGATAAAACCATACATGAATTTCCAGGCTATTCTTTTGTATTAGGTGATCTGCATGCACATGTGATTAATATAATTTTTGTCCTTACCGTATTGGGAATATTATTTGCATGGTTAATGTACCGGAAAAAGAGTATGGAAAATATTTTGCATGAAGACAGCCGGGATAAACCAAATTTGTGGAAGGAAATTTTTAATCCCTATATTATTTTAATCGGTTTTTTTATTGGATTATTCCATACAACAAATTTTTGGGATTTTCCTATCTATTATGTCGTTGCAGGGGCCGTTATTTTATTCTCCAATGCAGTGGTTTATCGGGTTAATACAGCGCCGTCTGTTCAGGTCAACCGTTTTATGTTACTAAAAGCCATTTGGGTAACCGCGGCTCAGGGAATAACCATAATATTAACGGCGAAATTAACAGCCCTGCCCTTTACTTTGAATTTCGTTCAGATATCTACCGAAATACGGCTTGCGGCAGCGCATACACCCCTGTATCAGTTGATTATTTTGTGGGGACTTCCTGTAATTCTGGTATCCGGATTGCTGATCGAACTAATTTCCAAATATAAGCGGAACACCAGAGAGATGGGGCAATCAGAAGCCGGTATGAATAAAAATAAGCGGTTCCTTCAAAATGGTTCCATAATAAGATTCCTTGCTGATTTAAATATATCGGAGCTGTTTATAGTAATCCTTGGTTTATGCGGTATTGGACTGGTAATCATTCCTGAATTAATTTATGTTTTGGATATTTACTCCGGTGATTATAAAAGAGCAAATACAATGTTTAAGTTGACCTATCAGGCGTTTATTATGTTTGGAATCTGCAGCGGGTTTATCTTTGTCAAATTTTTAAAAACACCTGAATTCCATTGGCAAAGAAAATTTGCGGTTATAACATTACTGTTGTTTTTAAGCAGCTTATGGTATTCAAAAGTAGCAGTACAGGCATGGTATGGCAATGTATTAAATCCTCAGAATTATAAAGGCCTGGATGAAGCTGCATTTTTGGAAACGGTAATGCCGGATGATTATTTAGCGACAAATTGGCTGAATGATAATATTGAGGGAACTCCGGTTATATTAGAAGCAAACGGCGACAGCTATTCCGATTATGAACGTGTATCTGTGATAACGGGCCTGCCTACGGTGCTTGGCTGGTATGTCCATGAATGGTTGTGGCGGGGCGGTACGGATATTTTGGATGAGAGAGCCGCAGAGATACAAAATATTTATACTTCAACAGATACGGAACTGGTGAATGCTGTCATTGATAAATACCAGATTGAATATATTTATGTCGGCAAATTAGAACTGGACAAATATACAACCATAAATGATGCCCTGTTAAAAAGTCTAGGAGAGGTTGTGTTTATGAGTCCGGCAACGGAGAGTAAACCATATGAAACTTATATCGTTCACGTTGAGCCGAAAGGTTAAAAATTAAAATAATTATTATTATGGTTTGAGTGTCGAATCAATGATTATTTTTAAAATTAATGTTTCAAAAAATTACCTGTTTATTAAATTTCATAGTGCATATAATAATAACGTAACAAACAACAACACAGAATTATTTTGAACTATATACACTAACTAATCAACTTGAAGGTTCAAGATAAGAAAATGGAGGCGTTTATTATGGCAAGCAGAAACAGAGCAGAAGTTCCACAGGCAAAAGAAGCATTGGATCGTTTTAAATACGAAGTTGCAAGTGAAATCGGGGTACCTTTAAAACAGGGCTATAATGGTGATTTAACCTCTTACCAGAACGGCAGTGTTGGTGGCATGATGGTTAAGAAAATGATTGCAGAACAGGAAAAACGGATGGCAGGTCAATAATTCTAATATATTTAATACAAAATAATTAAAATGCTGTAAGAAGGCTGCTTATATAAGCAGCCTTCTTACAGCATTACCAATTCATGGAAATATAAAATATTTGTTGAATTATATATTTTTATGGAGTAGAATTAGAGGGGGATAGAAATTAAAAATAAGTTGACAAAACAATTTTATATTATACAATATTAATATATAATTTAAAGTTTTTTTTATTTTGATTAAGGGCCGGGAACCTGGTTTACATATAGGCAAGTAAAGGTTTTGTGTATAAAACGGCATGCTATGGGAGCTAAAATGAGAGTCATTGCAGGTAAAGCTAAAAGGTTAAAACTAAAGACGGTGGATGGTTTAGAAACCAGGCCTACCACGGATAGAATAAAAGAAACCTTATTTAATATGTTAAACCCAAGATTAGCGAATTGTGATTTCTTAGATTTATTCAGCGGAAGCGGGGCAATAGGCATTTAAGCATTAAGCAGGGGAGCGAATTCTGCTGTTTTTGTAGAAAATGCAAAGGCTGCCGCTGAATGTATCAGATACAATCTCCATGCAGCGGGTTTGCAAAAAGGAGCCGAAATCCTGGCATTGGATGTAATGTCTGCATTGCGGGCTTTGGAGTTACAGGGTAAAGTATTTGATATTATTTTCATGGACCCGCCCTATAATCACCAGTTGGAAAAGCAGGTTTTAGAGGCTTTACGGAATTCCAATATTTTATATTTCAATACCTTGATTATAGTAGAAGCTTCTATTGAAACCAAATTCGAATATCTTGAGGATACTAAATTCCGGATTTACAAACAGAAGGAATATAAAACCAATAAACATGTTTTTATAGAATTGATATAAATTAATAGCAGCTGAAGTTTTTCACATCTTTTATATTGGCCATTACCAGGCTCGAATGGAAGACTATGAGCTGGGAAAGGCAGGGTTTCAAATGAGAACAGGTATATACCCCGGCAGCTTTGATCCGGTTACCATGGGACACTTGGATATCATATTACGTGCATCTA
>JAATEU010000602.1 GCA_015655565.1 Clostridiales bacterium | reverse complement strand
TTTGTCGAAATTGTAATTTTCACGGTATATTTTGTAATTTTTCAACCTATAAAGTAAGTCCAAACCTTTTACAACAAAAAGTCTGACAAGTCAGACTCTGGCGCTTACACTGTCACTTCAGTAACAAACTTCCTCCCCTCATCATGCGCATCCTCAGGCCGTGTTTTTTATCTGATAGAAAAAAACAGTCAATGCCCCCGCTAAGCAGGATAGCATTAACTGTTTATGAATCAGAAATCCTTAAATTTATCTTCCTATTTAATTTTCACCGCCTGCATCTGGGCTTTTACGCATAGTTCGGCCGCTTTAAATGCATGCTCCTGGGTCATAGCATTTTCAGTACGGTTCAGGCAGTCTAAAATTAATTGTCCAAAATATGGGTATCCCACCTTACCGTCTACACAAAAATGCTGTTCCCCATCCTGATTTACCAGATATATATGATTCGACGTTTTCTCCCTTGCCACGTCCACGTATTTACGTATTTCAATGTATCCTTCCGTTCCTAAGAGGAAGGTTCTGCCGTCCCCCCAGGTACTTAATCCGTCCGGCGTAAACCAATCCACCCTGAAATATTGGGTTGCACCATTGTCTCCGACTAATACGGCATCACCAAAGTCATCTAATTCCGGATACTCCGGATGATTATAATTTGCAATCTGGCTTCGGACTATGGCCGCATCCTTTACATCCGCATAAAATAAAAATTGTTCGATCTGATGGCTTCCTATATCACAAAGTATCCCTCCGTAGTTTTCCTTTTTAAAAAACCAATCCGGCCTTTTTAAAGCGCCTAAACGGTGAGGTCCCATTCCCATAACCTGAATTACCTTTCCGATTGCGCCGTCTTTAACCAGATCACCTGCATAAACCGCACTTTCTACATGGATACGCTCACTGTAATATACCATATATTTTTTTCCTGTTTCCTTCACTCCGGCCTTTGCCATTTCCAGCTGTCCTAAGGTAGTAAGAGGCGCTTTATCCGTAAAATAATCCTTCCCGGCATTTAAAACCCGAAGTCCTAATGCACATCGTTCTGAAGTAACGGCAGCTCCCGCTACTAATTTTACCTCCGAATCCATAAAGATTTCTTCTTCATTTAAGGCCATTTTTGTCCCGGAAAATACTTCACAGAAGGCTTCCATCTTTTTTACATCCCGGTCATAGACATATTTTATTACAGCGCCCGCTTCCACCAATCCATTGCACATGCCATATATATGTCCATGATCCAACGCAATTGCCGCTATTGCAAATTCGCCCGGTCCTGCCACCGGCCGTGGCTTTCCCTTTGGTGCATAATTCATTCCATCACTTTTCTGCATCAGTGTCACCCCTTATTATTTTTCATAATTACTGCCGGTGGTAATCTTTTCATTGTTAAAATTCTCTACAGCGGCAGTCTTTTTATAGAAGTATTTTGCATTTTTTAATATTCCTTCCACCGTATAAAATTCATCTTCCTTATCCAGGGGAAGGGAGATGGTCTGAGCCGTACAGCCGGCCTTATAGATGGCTGTAATCAGCTCAATGGCCTTCCTGCCGTCAACTCCTTTAATCATCGGCTCCGTATGGTTTATAATTGCCTGGATTACATTATGTATCTGGCCTGTATGCGTTTCATAAGAAATCTCCTGCAATGCAGCATAGGCCGTATTCAGCCGGACTTCCAAATCTTTATTTTCCTCCGGAAAACCATTTCTCCCGGATACGGATGCATATACCTTCCAGGGAGCTGAAATTCTGGCTTTTTCTCCCTGAAAAATCACCTGCTGCTCTTCTCCGTGATGCAGGACTGAACTTGTAATTTGGGCCAGGCTTCCTTTCGCATATTGTAAAATAGCAGCAGAAATGTCTTCTACTTCCGCATTATCGTGAGCTGCATTGCTTAATACTGCGGTTACCTTATCCGGCAGCCCCATCATCCAAATCAGCATATCTATATGGTGCACGGCATGATTTAAGGTACATCCGCCGCCTTCCTTCTCCCAACATCCCCTCCACCATAGATCATAATAACAATGTCCCCTCCACCATAATGAATCAATCTGTGCATGTAAAACTCTTCCTATCATACCACTATCCAGAATTTGTTTCAAATGCAGGATCGGATTTCGGAAACGGTTTTGGGCTATTACGGAAAGCGTCCCTTTCCCTTTTCTTTGTGCTTCCATTATTTTGTCACATTCTTCCAGGGAAGCGGCCATAGGTTTCTCTACAATGACACTTTTTCCCTCCCATAAAAAATCACAGGCAATTTCCCCATGAGTATAGGGCGGTGTACAAATACTGATAAGATCAATGTCATCTCTTCCCAGCAGCTTTTTATGGGAATCTAAAATTTCCGCTTCAACCTTCCATTCTTTTGCTTTAGCCGCTGCTTTTTCCGGATAAATATCTGCAAATGCAACCAGTTTGCAATCCTCAGGGAAAGTCAGATACCCTTCCATATGGGAACCTGAAATATTACCGGTACCAACAATCGCTACATTTAACATAGAAACTCCCATCTGCCGCTTTTGCAGCAACTGTTAATTACTTATACTATTATAATATTCCGTACGTTCAGCTAAAATATCATCCAGTCCGTATTTTTTAAGCTCCGACTTCCATTCTGTTATAATACCGTCAAAATCTTCCGGCGCACATGTAATGGCTTTTACGGAATAGGTATCGTTTGTAATTTGAATATTAGCACTTTGTTCAACCATGGTTGGCGCCGAGAAAGTAGGCTCATATAAGCGGGTTCCCGTGATGGCATTGGTATAATTTTCAATTACATAATTTTCCCATCCCGGCAATTCTTTTGACGTTGCTTCCATAAATTCCTCTTCTGTTTTATAATAGCCCTGATTCCCAACTAAAAATAAATCATGCCTGATCCAGTCTTTTGCCTTTGCGTTATATTCAGCATCCATAACGACCGGTATTCCATTTTCATATTTAAAATGTTCGCCTTCAAATCCATGGAAAATGGTAAAGCCTCCATTACCTGCTAAAAAATTCAGGTATTCCATACAGGCTTCCGGATTTTCTGCTGTTTTCGGTATAAATACATAAGCCCCGTTAATTGGATAGGAAAGGTTATAAGTAACACCATCATTTACATTCTTTAGCGGCGGTATTGATACAAATTCCGCTTCCGGTATATTTTGTTTTAAATTCTGCAATAATCCGCCTCTTAAAGTATCTACATTTCCGTTAACGTCATACTCCCATAAACCCAGGGTGCCATTTACAAAATATTCTTTCTGGGTTTGTGAAAAATCAGCATGTGCATAATATTCCGTATCCATCAGACCTTCATTATATAGTTTATTTAAAAATCTCATATAATCTGCAAACCCTTCATCCGAATAAATCCAGCTTCGTTCAATATAATTAATTGCATACTGCATCGGTTCGGAACAGCTTTCTAAAAATGCATGGGCAATTGGTCCTGCAGTCCCATCGGTAATAGCGGAAGCTGCAATTACATTATTACTTCCGACACCCCCGGGATCTTTTTCTTTAATCGC
>JAATEU010000320.1 GCA_015655565.1 Clostridiales bacterium | reverse complement strand
TTACCGTTGTTGTGTTTGGCGCAGAACGTCTGACCGAAGTAAAAGGAAGGCAAATCAAAAAAAAACATACGGCAATACGGCAAACAGAAAATGGAAGTAACCCTTTAGCAGAAGGTAACTCTTAGCAGAAGGTAAAACCTAAGAATAAAGATAAAACCTTAGATTCAGCATATGAAACACCTGTAAAGCAGGTTTGAGGGTTTATGAGGGCACTTTAGTATATATCAGGAGGAAAAGTATGAATAAAAGGAAAAAGCAAGCAATGATTGGGACTGCCATTGCTTTAGTGATAATAGTTATTGTGGCAGCAGCGGTCATTATTAAGAAATTTACCCCAAGTGACCAGGTAATGGAATTAACGGAATATTATAAATTAGATGCGGATGAAGTATTGGTGATTATGCAGGAGGAAATCTATGAGAAAAAAGGCCTGCTGGAAGACGGTGTTATTTATCTGGAATATGAAACCGTGAATGAGATGTTAAATAAACGTTTTTATTGGGATGCCAATGAAAACATCCTTAGTTATACTACACCTACGGAAGTGATTAAAACAGAGGTAGGCAGTTCCGTTTATTATGACAATAATAAAAAAAATGAAACGGATTATACCATTGTTAAAACCAAGGGTGAAATAGTATACATTGCCATAGATTATGTGAAACGGTATTCCGATATGCGCTATGAATATTATGAGACTCCCAATCGGATCGTGATTCAGTATGATTGGGGGGATTATTTGGTTACTACTGTAAAAAAGCCTACTCAATTAAGATACGAACCCAGTATTAAAAGTGATATATTAGTAGAATTAGAACAAAATCAGGCTTTAACCTATGTTGATCCCAACGAGGTATCAGAGGGCGGTTTTAGCAAGGTTATGACGGAAGACGGCATCGTTGGTTATGTAAAAAATAAATATGTAAATGGATCTAATTATGATGCAGTGGAAAGTGATTATGAAGCTCCGGAGTATACGCATATTGAAAAGGATGGGGCCGTTAATTTAGTATGGCATCAGGTTACCAACCTGGATGCCAATGATAATTTGTTAAACCTTCTGGAGGAAACCCAAGGTATAACCGCGGTATCCCCAACCTGGTTTAAGGTGGCAGACAATGAGGGGAACATAACCTCACTTGCGGATGAAACATATGTGGAACGGGCTCATTCTTACGGCGTTGAAGTATGGGCATTGATTGATGATTTCAGTTCAGACGTTGATATGCTGGAATTACTCTCCTATACCTCAAGAAGAGGGAAACTGATTAATGAAATGATAGCGGAAGCAATCAAATATAATTTAGACGGATTAAATATTGATTTTGAAAATATTACGGCGGAGGCGGGTATTCATTATATCGAATTTATACGGGAGTTATCCGTAAAATGCAGAAATAACGACATTGTATTATCCATTGATAATTATGTTCCAACCAGCTATACTGCTTATTATGACAGAGAAGAACAGGGGGTTGTGGCAGATTATGTGATTATCATGGCATATGATGAGCATCATGGCGGTTCCGAGGTCAGCGGCTCTGTATCCTCCATCGGATTTGTAGGGAATGCAATTGAGAATATACTGGAAATGGTACCGGAAGAAAGAGTTATTATAGGTATTCCGTTCTATACAAGGCAGTGGAAAGAAACTACGGATGATAACGGCAATGTATCGGTTACTTCTGAAGCCTATAGTATGTCCCGTGCCGAAGCCTTATTGCAGGATAATGGAATTGAACCGGAGTGGAATGATGAAACCGGGCAATATTATGGTGAATATGAAAAAGACGGTGCGACTTACAAAATATGGCTGGAAGAGGAAGATTCCATTGAGGCAAAAATGAAACTAATCAGCCAGGCGGGCACTGCAGGCATTGCATGCTGGAAGCTGGGTCTTGAAAAGGAAAGCGTCTGGAATGTTATTATTAAATATGTAAATTAAACAGCTCAATCATAGCGGGATATTTCCTTTCATAGAATATAGTAAAGATAGAATAACGGTAAATGATATGAACGGGAAAGATTTTAAAACGAAAAATTATTTTAATATTTTATTTTTAGTCATGATATGCTTATCCATACTGGTGCTCACTGATTCCTCCGTTGATGTTATGAAACGATCAGAAAGTGTAACAAATTCTGAAAAGACGAAAGAAAAGTTAAGTGTAGTTGTGGACGCAGGCCATGGAGGCAGGGATCCGGGCAAGGTAGGGGTCAATGGTGCCCTTGAGAAAGATATCAATTTAAGCATTGCATTAAAATTACGGGATTTACTTGAGTTAAATGATATAAATGTCATTATGATACGGGAAGAGGATAATGGCCTTTATTTGGAAAGTGATTCAAATAAAAAAGCAGTTGATATGAGAAAACGAGTGGATATTATTAATAACAGTAAGGCGGTACTTGCAATCAGTATCCATCAGAACAGTTTTACCCAGGAAAGCATAAAAGGTGCCCAGGTATTTTATTTCACCAATTCCGGGGAAGGAAAAGAATTTGCTGAAATAATGCAGAATCAATTAAAGAAGAGTATACAGGATGGCAATAAACGGGCTGCGAAAGCCAATGACAGTTATTATATGCTAAAGAAGACACAATGCCCCATTGTAATAGTGGAATGCGGGTATTTGTCCAATGGGTCGGAGGCAGCTTTATTAACTGACCGGAATTATCAGGAGAAGCTGGCTTGGGCGATTCATCTGGGCTTACTTTCCTACCTGAATAAAATCGTCGACAAATAATAATGGCATAAATGCAGGCTTAGTGCTATAATGAGCATAAATAAATTTTATGAAGTGGAATCCCTGACAGAGAATTCGGCTTAAGGAGCATTTATATAAATAGATATAGATAGGAAAAGTGTGAAAAAGAAACTGCAAAGCAGTTTCTTTGGAAATATGATAATAAAGCCGGAGGGGCTTTATTATCATATTTCTCCAGATTTTTATGCGC
>JAATEU010000223.1 GCA_015655565.1 Clostridiales bacterium | reverse complement strand
GGTACATAGCCGTCCGGCTGCATAATATCTTCCGACCAGAAGGTCTGTGGATAACGATATTCTCTTACAATTTCAGGTAATTCCGACTGTTTGAAATTTTTACCGGTATACACTGCCAATGGAGCTGTCTGGAACGGATTAGTTGCTTCGGAGCCTGTAAAAATCGTTCCTTCCGTACCATAAATTTCAGAAATATTTGATACTGCAGGTGAGTATCTGTCACCACTGATTACACCAGTTGCACCATTTTCAAACTCCATCATAATCCAGAAAGAGTCGTCTAATTCCGTATATTCCTTACCGAATGCTTTAATTATACCCATAACCCGTTTTGGTCTGCTTCCCATCAGGAACATCAGCAAATCTGCTCTGTGAGCACCTAAATCAAATAATGCACCTGCTCCTGCATCATGTGCATACTGACGGAATTTAGTAAATGATAATTGTTCATGGTACAGTCCCCAGCCTTCATGAAGAGAGGAACGTCCCATCTGCGGTTTACCGATGAAGCCATCATCCATCAATTTACGGGCAATTACGTTCTGCTCCCAGAAACGTTGATTTGTACCGGCCATCAAAAATACGCCTTCCCTTTTGCTGACATCTACCATTTTCCATGCCTCTTCATGTGTACATGCAAATGGTTTTTCAACGATAACATGTTTTTTGGCTCTCATTGCATCAATAGCCTGCTGTGCATGTAATCGGTTAGGGGTTGCAATAATAACCACCTCTACATTTTTGTCATTCAGCATTTCATGAAAATCTGTATAAGACTTTTTAGGTTCCCATTTTTCAGTCATTTTTTCAAGAAATTCTGTGTTTGTGTCACAGAGTGCCGCTAAATAACCTTTATCCATTGCTGCAATAGACGGGCAGTGCCCGATATCTGCAATTGAGCCAGCGCCAACAATACCCACTCCAATCTGTCTTGCCATTTTAATACCTCCCAAATAATATAAAGCTTTTGGTTTACTCCCCGGTTGTAATTCTTCGTTCTACTTTGTCTTTTGACGGCATTCTGCCAAATGTACATCCGCCTGAGCGCTGAATTACCAAGGATGCAGTTGCATTTCCATTTATAACAGCCTTTTTAATATCATGGTATTTTACATAGGAGGCCATAAAGCCTGCTCCGAACGAATCACCGGCCCCGGTAAAATCCAAGGTTCCGTCCGGATTTTCACTCTTTGCAACAAAAGGGCTAAAATAAATTGGATTATTATTTCCGATTTTGTAAAGTACTCCTTTTTCGCCACGGGTTATTACTACTTTTTTTGCACCACTATTAACTAAATATTGTGCTGCTTCTTCTTCTGTCTTTCCCGGTATAATGGAAGCAAGATCTTCTTTACTTGCTTTAATTATAGAGCAATTTCTACATAACGTATCAATTACCATTTTTCCATATTCTGTTTTGACAGAATAACGTATCTCACTGGTTGCTCCTCCAAAACCACCCAAATCAACAAAAATCATTTTACCCATTGAATAAAGCTTTTTTACCAACTCCAAATCTATCTCATAGTTCATTGGGCAAATCTTAAAATAGTCTGCATTGAGATATTCAACGTTGATATCTTCAAAATGGATTGTTGGTGTACTCTTCTGATATTCAACTGTTTTTGTTTCATCTTCCTTATAAATCAGCAGATTTGTCGTTGTATATTCATATGGAATAATGCCTCTTTGATCTAAAACATTAAGTTCGGAGATGATATCTTCCATGTCTCCACCATAATATGTAACGATGCCAACCCGCATGCCCTGAGCAGCCATAACCAGACTGGAATAGGCTGCCGGGCTTCCAATAACAGGGCCAATCTGCTTGTTCGGGAACTTGATGGTTTCTTTTATAATTGTACCAATTACAACAATGTCTAATTTATTTTCCATAATAATTACCCGTCCAATACATGTTAGTCTTATATATTAGTTATTATTTTCAAATAATATAATCTATCTGCCTGCAATAAAATCTTCAACATTTTGCCTGCATACATCATCAGAATACTGTACCGGCGGATGTTTAAAAAAGTATGAAGATGGAGCATCAATTGCACCGCTCAGACCTCTTTCTAACGCAAGCTTACAGCAGCGAACCGCATCGATACTGATCCCGGCTGAGTTAGGCGAATCTTCTACGTCCAATTTAAGATGTAATTTAACAGGTGCTCCGCCGAATTTAACACCCTCGATATCAATGAAAGCTGTTTTCTGATCACCTTGGTTATCAACAAATGCAAATCCAGGGGCAACAGGAGTTTCTTTATGTTTCAAAATTGAAGAAATCGCATCATGTTTTGTAACATGCTTTGTTTCACCATTCATAACCAGGTTAATAAAGTCCGTATTACCGGCATAATTTAGCTGATATGATTTTGTTATACGGATTCCTCTGTCTTCGAATAATTTAGCCAGGGCTCTATGTACTATTGTTGCACCAATCTGGCTCTTCCAGTCATCCCCCAGGATAGGAATCCCTGCTTCTTTACAGGTTGCTGCAAATT
>JAATEU010000416.1 GCA_015655565.1 Clostridiales bacterium | reverse complement strand
GAAATTAATGTTATTATTATAAAACAGTTTGCAGCAACCTAAGAACTGTGATGAGCTGTGACAATACAAAAAGAAAAATATTATTTTGAATTATTTTTACATCAGGAAGGAGTAAAAAAATGGACTGGTCACCACTGTTTATATCAATGAAAACAGCCGCCGCCGCCACTATAATCACCTTTTTTACAGGTATATATGTTGCCTGGAAGGTGATGAGAACCAGTGGAAAACTAGAGTGGTTTTTAGATGGTTTATTTACTCTTCCTCTTGTATTGCCACCTACGGTAGCAGGTTTTTTCCTGCTGGTACTTTTTGGAAAGCACGGCCCTCTTGGACAGCTTTTATCAGTGTTTGGAATACAGATAGTATTTAAATGGTCTGCTACGGTGGTAGCGGCAGTAGTCATTGCTTTTCCCCTTATGTACCGCACGGCAAAAGGAGCTTTTGAACAAGTAGATCAAAATTTGATCTTTGCAGCCAGGACACTTGGAATGTCTGAAATAAAGATATTTTGGAAGGTTAACATGCCGTTGGCACTTCCGGGAGTTATATCGGGGGGAATATTGGCCTTTGCAAGGGCGTTAGGAGAGTTTGGGGCAACCCTTATGATAGCAGGAAATATACCTAAGGTTACACAGACCATACCGGTTGCAATTTATATGGCCGTGCAGGGAAACAATATGGAAAAAGCAGCCGTATGGGTAATTATCATTGTTATCATATCCTTCACAGTGGTTTTTTTCATGAATTACTTACCTGACAGGAAGAGGAAATACAGCCTTAAGGAGGAGCAGAAGTGAGTTTATATGTAGATATGGAAAAAAAATTCAAAGGCTTCTCTTTAAAAATTAATTTTGATACTTCAAAAGAAAGACTGGGATTATTAGGGGGTTCCGGATGCGGCAAAAGCATGACTTTAAAATGTATTGCAGGCATTGAAAAACCGGATGAGGGCAGTATCATTTTAAATGACAGGGTATTATTTGATTCTAAGAATAAGATAGATTTACCTCCGCAAAAAAGGAAGGTTGGTTATCTATTTCAGAATTATGCATTATTTCCCAATATGACGGTGGAAGACAACATAGGCTGCGGACTAAAAGGTTCTAAAAAAGATAAACAACCCCGAATCAATCAGATGATTGAGTTATTGCATTTAAAGGAATTAGAAAAAAGATATCCCCTGCAGTTATCAGGAGGCCAGCAGCAGAGAGTGGCCCTGGCAAGGATTCTTGCTTACGAACCGGATGTCCTGATGCTGGATGAACCTTTCTCCGCACTGGATGCTTATCTGAAAGAAAATCTGCAGCAGGAGCTTTTGGAGGTATTAAAGAAATACCAGGGAGACATTTTAATTGTATCCCACAATAGGGATGAGATATATGGACTATGTGAAAAAATTGCAATTATTGATAAAGGAAATCTTGTATTAACCGGAAATACGGCAGATATATTTCATAAGCCGGCCAAGCAGGTAGCAGCGAGACTGACCGGTTGTAAGAATATTTCAAGGGTAAAAAAGATATCGGATTATGAAGTGGAAGCCGTAGAGTGGGGGATTATATTAAAAACGGAAGAAATAGTGACGGATTCAATTAATTATGTAGGTATCCGGGCCCATGATATCAAACCGGCAAAAGATATCCTGGAAGATAATTCGTTACCATGTTTACCATTACGTATTGCAGAAAGTCCTTTTGAAAAAAATATTATTTGCAGCAGTAATTCCAATGAAATCTGGTGGAAGATAAGCAAAGAATACTGGTTGAATATTTTAAATGAAGATATACCGGAATTTATAAGTATTCCAAAGGCCTCCCTTATGCTGCTGGAATAAGCGATGAATCAGGACATAAGAAGAATCAGGACATAAGAATTGACCGTACCCTGTAAGTTAAATACAGTTTCAGTTTCTGCGTTTAATTTACAGGGTACAGTCTCGTTTTTTGTGTTTATCCTGCTGGGTATTTAACTTCTAATATTAATCTAAATTTTCCTGCGTTTTATCAAATGATTTTCCGTCTTTAAATACATAATATACCTTGTGACAAATGTAACTGGTTAACTATACTGCCATAAAGTATGATATAGGATATAAATTAGTTATACCGGGTATTTAGGGTTTAAAGGTTATTAAAAGTTAAAGATTATATCTTTAATCTGTGCTGCAGGGCTGAGATTATGAGTAATGTAGTTATGTTCCTGTATTCTTTTTAGTGTATTAGATTT
>JAATEU010000248.1 GCA_015655565.1 Clostridiales bacterium | reverse complement strand
TTCTTAAAGTATCTAAATTACCAGTTTGCATTATTTTTCTTACTTGTGAGGCACTGATTGGTTTCTCCAACTCTTCTTTTCTGGATATTTCTTTTACTTCTATTCCATATTCGGGCAGTATTTTATGCATTGCCTTGTTATAGGAAGATGTCACTTCACAATATGGTTCAGTCCCAACAAAGCGAACTATAATTCTCAACTCAGAAGCTATGTACCTGGCAAATAGTTCTAAATCTAATCTGCAATTTGCCTCTGCCGCCCTGCTTTTTTCCTTTATAAAGTAGGCAGGGAAAGTGACAGAAGAAACCAGATAATCCGATGTCTGATGTAAAATTACATTGTCCATATCTTTTATTGCCTGTCTTACTAATTCATATCGAACTTCTGCTGGAAATGCACTTTTATTTTCTGAAAGAATAAATAAATGAATCCAATCACACTGATTAGCTGCCTGTTCAATCAGGTATCTATGCCCGTTTGTAAATGGGTTACAGTTGGCAACAATGGCTCCGATTCTATTATTTGGTTTTCCTTTCATTTTAAAATCCGATTCTTTTTTTAATAATTCTATATAATTTTTTAAACCTTGTTTTCTATTTTCCATAAAAAGAATATCTTCCGTTTTAAGGATTGAATAAAAGCCTAAATCCTCAAACATATTCAAGTTATCCGGTTTTGTAAATAAGAATAAATGAGACCTTCCTCGATTACATGCCTCTTTCACCAATTTTGATACAATAGCTGCTGCTAAACCCATACCTTGATACTCAGAAGAAATAGCAATGCATTTTAATATATTTGCTTCCAATGAACCGCATCCAATTATTTCATATTCCTCATTTAAGAAAGAAATGCTATACTCTATCCCATCCTCATAATCTAAATTCATTTGTTTTAGAAATTTTTTCATATCACTTAATTTACGGCCAGAAAAAGGATATCCTTCCTGAAAAATTATATTATATTCTAACATTTTTTATACCCATTGCATACCGCAGGCTTGCCTGCGGTACTGCCATAAATAAAAAAAGTTGATAGAATCAGCATATGGCATCCTTTCTTTATTCCTATTTTCTTCCAACCTTCCGGCAGGATGCCGCCCTGCGGCATCTCAAATAATCAGTGTGAAGATGTTTTTTCTTCACACTTCGCCACATGGCTGCCTCCAGCAGCCGCAAATGGCGCATAAAAATCTGGAGAAATATGATAATAAAGCCCCTCCGGCTTTATTATCATATTTCCAAAGAAACTGCTTTGCAGTTTCTTTTTCACACTTGCTCCCCCACATAAATCATTATGAACGTCAGCTTATAAATCTATTAATGAAAGATGATAAACCATTATAGTTACAGCCAACAGGTCAGCACATCCACCGGAACTAATATTTTTCTCAATAAATACTTGATCCAAAAAATTAATATATTTAAATCCTTTTGAAGTATATGCACCTCCCATATCTATTACATATCCGGCAGTCATTTGAACATATTGAAGTGTTTTGTAATCATGTCTGGCCAATACATTTGTATCTTCAATTTGTGCCATAAGTTCTATCAGTGTCTGTACCTTAACTTGATTCCAGTCATATCCTTTTTCCATACCATCCTGCATACACGGTAAAGAAATATTGTGAACGGAAGAAAATCCGCTTAAAACTTCTCCTCTTATTCCTTTATGTCCATACATTTGATAAAGAACTTCTCCTTTGGTTTTAGGTATAGAAGAATTTATCATGATTAGTTCTTTTGTAAGTTCACTATGCACCATCATCTGACTGGCAGCAAATAATTGATTCGGACAACAACCATGATAATGGCGCAGGCAATATCCAGCCGATGCAGTTAAAATACCAATTAAAAAAATCAATCCTTTATGTGTATTAACACCTTTGGTCGCATTAAACATCGCCTTTTCTGCATTAATGCCTAAAGGACGTATTGCTCGAAATAATTCCGGTAATTCTTTGTCCCAATGATATCCGATTTTCGCCATTTCAAAAAAATAGGGAGCAATTGCCCGGGCACTTATAATAAATATATTTATATCCATATCTTTATGAGCACCCGAACTGACAGGATCTACTAATCCAGGCTTAGGAGCCGTAAATACTTCCTCCAATAATGCCCTCACAGCTATCGTTCCAATTATTCTTACAGATTTATCTTTCTTATTTTTATATCCAATATATTGTTGTTCTATTTGCTGCATTTAAATCACTCCTAACAGACACCCTCTCATTTTTTAAATAATTTATTATAATCGTATTCACCCTTTTTTTAAGCTCTGCCACCTCATGCGCCCGGCTTCTTCCACATATCTTTGCATCATTACCGCACAAAATACATTTTCTGATCCCATATCCAAAATCTTGCCGAGATACTGTTCTCCCCTCTTTATCTAAAATATCTATATCAAATAATCTTCCCAAATCATGGCTTATTTCCAAATCAGCCATATATTTTTTTATGATTCCAGCCTTTTCTTTTAGAGCAAAAAAAGCCACATACCCCGTACATTCCTCCTGAATAAGCGAAAAAGCCACAGAAATATCTTTTTGCTTTAAAATATCTCCTATAGCTTTATACCCTTCCATAAATGCAATATGTATAAACTGGCCTGTTTTTTCCGGTCCTGGAATATTCATAGTAAATATAACGACACAACATCCAAAATACTCCTGACGTAATTTTTCCTGCCATAAAGCTATTTTATCCCTGGCCTCTAATATCTCTGGTACTGTTACATAATGAACTGCTTTCTCCATTTCATCACCTTCACTTATTTAATTACATTGTAATTTAGTTACCTTAAGATAGTCTATAAAGTATCTTAAAATTTATTAAGGTTTATTTATGACCTTGGAGTATTAACGGAGCTAAAACCTTGCATGGTCCTAACTGGCCCTGCCCGGTTCAAAATATTTTATAATGCGGTTTTTCTTCCCCTAACAGGAAATACTTAAGATAATCATCCAGCAATATAGCCGCTAAGGACAGGATAAACCATATGAAGGTGTATAAAAGGCAAATCTGCCCCATAAAATTATAAGGGAGCTCTGAGTAATCCCAAACCTTCAGACCCAGCCACACGTTAACCACCAGACCTGCAATAAACTCTACCACCGTGATAATGACAGCAGATATTACCATTTGGCTGATAATCGCTATTTTTTGTGGAAATGCTTCATTTAATAAACCGATAAGTATAAAACAGATGCCGCCTGCAATCAGCATGGACATGTGGGAATAACCGCGGAATAACAACTCTACCCCGCAATAAGAATAACCACCCACAAAAAAGAGAAGAATATATTTTAATGTATTGTTGCATAATTTAATCATATTGATTCAGCCCTTCCCAAGGCAGGATTTTATGTAACCCTGCTAAGACATTTGCAATATAGTATGCTCAAAACATATTTCTATTAGTCAGGCCAAAAATTGGACAGCAAAAAAGCGGGTGATGGGAATCGAACCCACGTATCTAGCTTGGAAGGCTAGTGTTCTACCATTGAACTACACCCGCATATTACCCGCTTTATTATACTACGATAAACAAAAAAATATTATATTGGAAAACAATGCCGGCGACCGGAATCGAACCGGTACGGGAGATTAGTCCCGCAGGATTTTAAGTCCTGTGCGTCTGCCAGTTCCGCCACGCCGGCAT
>JAATEU010000050.1 GCA_015655565.1 Clostridiales bacterium | reverse complement strand
TTTATATTATTAATTAAATACTTTACAAAGTTTTGGCACCATTATGTTTTACAAGCGTAATGGTGCCTTTTTTAATACCGCAAAGGAAACCGTGCGTAAAGTATGGAAATTGAAAACAAAATAGATTGACAAATCAGGGGAGGCGGGGTATAATTGAAAAATCCAATGTCTACAATTCCTATAAGAATGTATGAATAGAGAAAAATTAGATGATATTAGAATACAGAGTAAAAGGAGATTTAAATCATGACAAAATTACAGACTCCCTTAACCTATATTAATGAACCGGGGTTAATACGAAACTCTGGTGTATATATAAAAGAATATGGAAAAAGAGTATATGTAGCCGGGACGAAATCAAGCTATCGTGCTGTTGAAAAAGAATTTTTTAAAAGTTTAGAGCAAGAGCATTTAGAATATAGAAAAGTATATTTTGAGGGATATCCAACTTTTGATAAAGCAAAAAAAGTTTCGGAGGACATTAAAAAGTACTTAGCGGATGTGGTGGTTGCAATAGGCGGAGGGAGAGTACTGGATGGGATAAAGGCATCTGCTTCATTGGCCGGAGTTCCGGTTATAACGATACCAACTATTGCTGCAACCAGTGCTGCATATAGATGCGACCCAATTTTATACGATGATAAAGGCGGATTTGTTAAAACTTATCCCAATCAAGAGTCACCGGTACTGATTTTAGCGGATACAGAAGTGATTCTTAAAGCCCCTATACGTTATTTACATGCAGGTATTATTGACTCCCTTGCAAAGTGGTATGAGTCGCGTCCCTATGTGAGAATATATCCAAATGATTTAAAACTAAAGATTGCAATAGGAATTTCAAAAAGTGTTTATGATTTTTTGTCGGAGAATTTGGATTTAATCCTGTCAGAAGCTGAAAGAGGAATCGTATCAGATATTGGAATTCAGGCGGTTGATGCAATAATTGCATTTCCTGGCATGGCGGGCAGTTATTCATCACCTACCAAGCTTCCGGGATTTGCACATCCTTTTTATAATGAACTTACAAGGAAAAGAACAACAAAAGACTTACTGCATGGTGAAATAATCGGATATGGACTGCTTACCCAGTTTATATTAGAAGGAAGAGAAGAATCAGAAATATTAAAGGAATTGGAACTGTTTGAAAAGCTTGGATATGACTACGATTTGGAAGATACAGGAATACTGCAGGAGTTTCAAATAGATGAATTAACAGATGTTCTATGGAACGAATATAATGATACGTTTAAATTTTTAAGTCACATTAAGGATAAAGTGCAATATAAAAAAGCTATAATTAAAGTAGATTCAATGATAACCTCAAGGCGGGGTTTGAGAAAAACCGTTTGTTGAAAAGTTTAAAAAAGAAAAGCTCCTTATAAAATTGGAGTTGGATATGGATATTATACTGGCTCCGGTCTCAACCGGAACAAATGATATTAATAAATTATTTATAGAAAAACTGACAAAAATATTACAGGAGTAATTTTAAAGTGGAGGATTTTAAAATGAAGCAGAAAAAGAAAAATCAATTTAAATTTATTGCAGCAGCAGCGGTATTGACATTAGCGTTAACAGGCTGCTCAGAAAAGCAGGAAGGGACTAATGGCAGTGCTTCATCTACTGACGGCAGCAATTCTGCCGCAGAAGTAACCAAAATTGTTGCGGCTACGGAGGGTCAGACAAGACCCCTGACTTATCTGGATGAATCGGGAGAGCTGACTGGTTATGAAGTAGAAGTATTAAAAGCGATTGATGAAGAACTAAAAGAGTATGAAATAGAAATATTAACTACAGAATTTGCAAGTATTTTCACAGGCATGGACAGCGGACTTTATCAGGTGGGATTTAATAATATAAGCAAAACAAAGGAAAGGGAAGAGAAATATGCATTTCCTGAAAATACTCATTATTATGAGGGCGCCGGGTTCTTTGTAACAAAGGGACTGTTGGAAACTCATCCGGTTGACAGTATAGAAGACTTAGGAGGGCTGAAAACGATTTGTAATTCGAAAGGAGATTCCTGGCAGTTATTTGTAGAAGCCTATAATGAAAAGTATACGGATAATCCGATTGAAGTTGCGTATTCGGATGAAGATTGGGCTTCCTTATATTTAAAGGTCTATAAAGGTGAAATAGATATTTTAAAAGGGGTAGAATCCAGATTGGAAATGTACGAAGATGAATACGGATATGAATTTGATTTTGTAAACTTACCGGAGGAAGATGTTGAGGATTTAGGCAGTTCAGAGCATTATTTTGTTATTTCAAACACAGAGGAAGGACAAAAACTTGCAGAAGCTTTTAACGGGGCAATTAAAAAACTTGGAGAGGACGGAACTCTGACAAAGTTATCGATAGAATTTTTAGGAAAAGATTATTCTGGTACGGAAACCTCAGAATAAAATAAAAGGCGGTAAAATATGTTAAATTTGTTTGATGTGTCAACTATCTTTGAGGGGATACCCGAAATACTGAAATACCTGCCGATCTCTATGGAAATTGTAATTATTTCAGCCTTTTTCAGTTTGTTATTAGGGTTTGGACTGGCATTGGTAAAAATTCATAATATTCCTGTTCTGAGAATGATGGCGAGTATATATGTTTCTTATATGAGAGGAACACCATTGTTAGTTCAATTATATATTTCCTATTATGGGATCCCTATCTTGTTAGAATACGTAAATTATCACTTTGATACGGATTATTCTATCAGTACCATGCCAAAAATAATAATTGTTCTGATCGCATTTTCGCTGAATGAAAGTGCATATGCATCAGAGACAATTCGTGCAGCCATTCAGTCCGTAGATAAAGGACAGATAGAAGCGGCCCTTTCTATTGGGATGAGTTATCCAAAGGCGTTTATTCATATAGTAATGCCGGAAGCGTTAATCGTAGCAATCCCTTCTTTGGGAAATTCCTTTATTTCATTACTCAAAGGGACATCCTTAGCTTTTGTATGTGCTGTGGTAGAAATGACCGCGGCGAGTAAGTTAATAGCTTCAAGAAATTTACGCCATTTTGAGATGTATATAGCGCTTTCAATTATTTATTGGGTATTAACCTTTGTCTTTTCAAAGATATTTATATATTTGGAAAAGAGACTGAAAAGGAGTGAAAGACCGTTAGAAGAAATTGCTGCATAGGAAGTATTGTATTATCCGTGTGAGCTTGAAGCGTATTTAGGAGGCAAAAAATTGCTGGAAATCAAAAATCTAAAAAAATCATTTGGAAGTAATAATGTTTTAAAAGATATAAGTATATCGGTAGAAAAAGGTGAGGTTGTTTCTATTATCGGCCCGTCCGGTTCCGGAAAATCTACTTTTTTACGTTGTATTAATTACCTGGAAAGACCGGAACAAGGCAGCATTAGCTTTGCAGGTGTTAATTTTAAGGCGGAAACGGTAAAAAAAGAAAATATAAAATATATGCGTGAAAATACGGCAATGGTTTTTCAACAATTTAATTTGTTTAAAGAGAAAACAGCAAAAGAAAATATTGAATTAGGATTAAAAAAAGTTCAAAAAAAGAGCAAGGAAGAAGCGTCCAGGATAGCGGAAGATTTGCTGATTAAAGTTGGACTGGAGGATAAAAGAAATCATTATCCGGCCCACTTATCCGGCGGGCAGCAGCAAAGAGTTGCAATTGCAAGAGCAGTTTCGCTGGCTCCTAAAATTATTCTGTTTGATGAACCGACATCTGCTTTAGATCCTGAGATGGTAGGAATGGTATTGGAAGTAATCAGAAAATTTGTTGAGGAAGGGCAAACTATGATTATTGTTTCCCATGAAATGAATTTTGTAAAAGAGATTTCTGACAAAGTGATTTTTATGAATGATGGATATGTTGTAGAGCAGGGGACACCGGAGGAAATTTTTGAGCTATCCAAAGAAGAACGTACACAACAATTTTTAAAACGGGTTAATAATCATTAAGTTGTAATTATTATTGCATAGGTTCAAGGAAGATTCCCTAATTTACAGATCATGTTGAAGAAATTAGGTTTAACGGTTCAGATGCAATAAAAAGGATTGACAGATGGCGGCAGGATTTTTGAAAAAAAATCGGCAATTTAAGCAAGAATTCAGTGCTTTCGGGAATCCTTGATATGCTGCTCAAAAATACTGCGCAATCTCTTGTAAATCAAGAGGTTGCGTTATTTTTAATTTTCGATAAACTCAAAAAATTTGCTCCGGATAATTTTGTGGGATTACAAAATCTGATTACTTTTACTAAAATTAATCGATTAAAGGCTAATGATACCCTGCATTTGTCCCGACTTAGAAATAGGAGCCATTGACCGATACGGTTAAAGTGTATAAAATAAGATTGAAGATTAAAAAAGAACTTTGCGTAAGTATGGGAGAAGTGTGAAATCAAAATGGCTGAAAAAGGTAAATTTAATAAACCATAATAAAAATTATGATTATTTACCAATATTTGCACATCATCAATCATATGTAATCATCAAATAGAAGCAGATTCTTTTACGGGTCTGCAAGCCCCAGGATCAAAGTCCTAATGATTTGAAGGACATAGGATGATTTGGCATAGCTAATCAGCCACAATATTATCATATCACAATAAAAAGAATTTGAACAGATTTCATACATTGTTTGTGCCGGAAGGCGGAGCCGCCCCGGCATGTTTGAAAGGTTGAAAGGAAATAGAAATAGAGAAAGGATGCCGCTTAGTGATTCTTTCAACCATTTTTATATGTGGCAGTACCGCAGGTAAACCTGCGGTATGCAATGGGTGTAAAAAATGAAATATACAATTAACGAGTTTGCCAAACTTCTTGGAGTAACGGTGGATACATTAAGGCTGTATGAAAAATACGAAATTATAAAGCCTATAAAAAATGAAAAAAACAACTATCGGTATTTTGATGATTTTGATGCGAGAAATATGCTTATGAGCCGATGGTACAGGAGTCTGGAAATCCCGATCCACGAAACTGCCAGGCTTACCCGACAAGCTTCGTTTGAGTATATTACAGAAAAAATTAAGGAAAGGCAAAGAATCTTAGAGGGAGAAATAAAGAAAAAAACAATGCTTTTGAGTAAGATGGCTGAAATCACCGTTAATTTTCAGGAAAAAGGGAAAAACCTGAATAAATGTACCCTAAAGAAATTGCCGGGAATCTATAGAATAAGACAGACAATAGAAATAATCTGGTAAAGAACAAAGCTTTAACAGTCAAGGTAGAAGAATGGATGAAATTTTTGCCTTATGTATTCTTTTCCTTTCGAGTTAAGAATAAGGATGTATTATCTGCCGATGCTTCTTTTGACTATAACTGGGGGCTTGCACTATTTGAGGAGGATATCCGGAAATTAAACCTGGAAGTCGATGAAAACATTGAATATATAGAACCTAAAAGCTATATTTCTTCTGTTATAGCATCTTCCGACGACTATATTATGAGAGGTTCCCTGCAGTTTATGTTTGATTACCTAAGAACAAATCAATATACTATGAATGGAGATATTTTTGGTAAAATCATTGTTAATGAAATTACAGGAACGAAAAAACAATCCTATCTGGAAGTAAATATTCCTATCCTATCGAATAATTAAGTAATTAAAATTTTAAAAAACTTAGTTAGATATTTAACAAATTGTTGACATTGGTCTAACACCAAGGTTTATTATGTTGCTATAAGCAATTTGCGGGCTTATTTGACTGTTTGGCATCTAGCTTATAATTGGACGCGGTATACTGCGTTGGGATTTTGGGAATGCAGCACCACTGCACTCCCAAAATCGCGCCTT
>JAATEU010000339.1 GCA_015655565.1 Clostridiales bacterium | reverse complement strand
GATTCTCTTCCGAGAAATCCTCCTCGTCGGCTAAATACCTGCGGCATAATTCTGCATACTTGGGACTTTTCTGTCTTTGCTCCCTTTGTAACGCCCGTTTTAAGCGCAGCCCGTCTTCTACCTCGATATATATGGGAATAACCGCCTTTTCACCATAATAATTCCTGATTTGTTCATAGGCTTCCAGTGTGCCGATCATAATATAATCCGAATGGCACAAATCAATCTGTCCGTCGTCCGCCGTAAAGTAATTCCATATTCCGTGCATGGTCCGGTAAGCCCTGTGTTCAATTACTTTATTGTTGTTTTTTAACTCCTTAAGTTTTGCTTCGTTTACAAAGAAATATTCCACACCTTCCGTTTCACCGTTCCGAATAGGCCGGGTTGTATAACTAACCAAGGATTTTAAATTCAGTTCCGGATTTCCTTTTAATTTTCTGAATATAGTATCTTTTCCCGTAGCACTTTTTCCCATAACAACAAATAATTTGGACATATTGATATTTCCTTTCTTTTATCAGCCAGTCAAATCCGCAAGCCCATTTACCGGTTTGCAGTACATGCTTTGCGGCAATCTATAAACACCAACAACAAGGCCCGCCTAAAACCCGGCAACCGGCCGTCTATATAACCATGCCTTCTTCAGGCTTTCGCTACCACTTTAATATATCTTCCTGTCATATCCTGCAAGCCCTGAAGGGATAAGCCACTTTTCTGATAACCCTTAATTCCGGTAATCAGGCTTTTGCTGATTCTCTCACCAGGTACAAGAAGGGGAATTCCAGGCGGATAAAGGTAGACATATTCTGCCGTGACCCTGCCGGCGCTTTCTGATAATAAAATATTTTCCCGTGGCTCATCATAAACCTGATTGGACAGCATTACCCTTTCCGGTGGTTCGGTGCTTCCTATGGCTGCCTCCGGGGAAGAATTATCCTTATTATCACAGGCTCTATATTGCTTATCCACTAAAAGCAAGGCATCCCCTAACCTTTTAAACCCTTCTTCCGTATCCCCAATACTTGTCATTCCCAATACATAGTCTTTTGAAACCATTTCCATTTGTATCTTATATTTCTTAAGCAAGCAGTAATATAAATCATTTCCTGTCATTTCCGTATTTTTTACGGATATGGTGATTTTAGAAGGATCAAAACCGTAAAATCCGGAAGCTTTCACCGTTTCACCGTCCAGTATTCTTAAATTCCTTAATTGTTTCATTTTTTCATAAAATAATTCCAGCCGTTTGCCGTAAACAGAAAAAAGTTCTTCCTTCCTTTGCTCCAGTAAAGTAACACATTGTTCCACCCCTGACATTAAAAGGTAAGAAGGACTGGTACTCTGGTAAATTGCCAGGTATCTTTTTATCTCTTCATAATCCACCAGACTGCCGTTTATATGGATTAATGCAGACTGGGTAAATGCGGGCAGTGTCTTATGAATGCTGTGGATGACAATATCCGCCCCCAAGCTTACCGACCCTTTAGGAAATCCGGGATGAAAGCCCAGATGGGCCCCGTGGGCTTCATCTGCCATAAGGGGTACCCCATGTTCATGGGCGGCGGACGCTATGGCCTTTACGTCCGTCAGAATTCCCTCATAAGTAGGGGAGGTAATTACAACCAGTTTAATATCCGGATGTTTTATCAACAATTCTTTAATTATTTCCGGAGAAATTCCACCATTAATTCCAAATTGCCTTTCCGGCCGGGGGTAAATATAGACAGGCACCAATTCCTTTAGATAGATTGCATGATATACCGACTTATGGGAATTCCTGGCCACTAATATCTTATCACCCTTTTTGGTACAGGCAGAAATTCCGGCTAATATTCCTGCAGTGCTCCCGCCGACTAAATAATTGGTATGCACAGAACCATAAAGCTGTGCCGCACGTTCCATGCCTTTCAATAATATTCCTTTTGCATGATGAAGATTGTCAAAGCCATCTATTTCCGTAATATCAATGGAATAGGGATTCACCATCCCAAGCAGATCCGGGTTCCTTTTGTGCCCCGGCATGTGCATGGGATAATATCCCATATTACTGTATTTTAATAAGCTGTCATATAAATTCATTCCCGGAAACTTACCTTTCTATAATATTCGGCCAATTTATAATTTTTATTAATACCTCATACTAACGCCTGCCAATATGGACAGCCCTGTCTGAATTCCCCGGAGCCGGGCAGTTCTTCAAAAAAGTATGAATATAAACATCTGTTTATATTGGTTTTGTATAAATCCAATATCATGATTCATCCTCCTGGAATTGCTTCCTTTCCCATAGTACTTTAAAAACTTAACCCGTTTCCCATATTTTTATTTTACTCAAAGTGGGAGGTTTATTCAATCATTTTTATGTTAAGTTTTGATATTTTTCCTTTTAAACAGTATTGCACCTTTTAGTAAGGTCTTTCTTTTTTTATTATATGAGTATATACTATTAATAAAAGTTATCAATAAATAATTTTAAAGAGGTGTGGATATGAAGGTATTACTTATTAACGGAAGTCCTAAGATTCACGGATGTACTTATACGGCTTTAGAGGAAATAGCAAAAGAATTACAAAAAGAGAAAATTGATACTGAAATTTTTCATATCGGCAACAAACCGATTCGCGGCTGTATGGACTGCGGCAGTTGCTATGATGGCTCCGGTAAATGTATCTATAAAGATGATCCGGTAAATGTTGCTTTAGAAAAAGCAGAAGAGGCAGATGGTTTTATTTTTGGTTCTCCTGTTCATTATGCTGCTGCCTCCGGACAAATGACTTCTTTCTTAGACCGGTTTTTCTATGCCGGAGACGGTTATCAATATAAACCGGGTGCTGCTATTATCAGCTGCCGCCGCGGCGGTTCCACCGCGGCTTTTGATCAATTGAACAAGTATTTAACCATTTCAAGCATGCCGGTGGTTTCCTCTCAATATTGGAATATGGTGCACGGAAATACCCCGGAAGAAGTGCTTCAGGATTTGGAGGGTATGCAGACCATGAGAACCTTGGGCAAAAATATGGCATGGCTGCTCAAGTCCATTGAGGCCGGTAGAAAAGCTGGTATTGCAATTCCCGAAAAGGAAGAGCCGCAAATTACAAATTTCATTCGGTAGTATTTGCTTCTAATTATAAAATAGAAATTGCCTGTTCCCTTAGGGAGACAGGCAATTTGTTTATTCAGAGAGGTGCAAGATGGAAATCCGTAAGGCAGTACCGGGCGACATGACCGGAATTACCGTTTTATTCAAACGCTGTACGGCGCATATGATCCAGCTTGATATTTTGCAGTGGGATGAACTTTATCCCACTGCGGAGGTGTTTGCGCAGGATAT
>JAATEU010000170.1 GCA_015655565.1 Clostridiales bacterium | reverse complement strand
GGACATAACCATTTACCGTAGAGCGCCACCCTGAATTCTCTGATGACAAACCAACATTGCCCTCGGCTTCAGCGTTGCCTGTTACAGTCGTTCCGCTGATATAGATATTGCCGCCGGACTTTATGCCGCCCACAGTTTCGCCGATTAAGGTAACATCCTTATTAGAGTGTATTAGGCCATTAACCTTTGTTCCCCCTTCTTTTATATATACCTTTCCCATGGCCTCTATATTGCCGCCTATTTCAGCTCCGCCTCCTGTTATGGTTACATCGCCGCCGGCTATAATATCTCCGCCTATTTCGGCTCCCCAGCCTGTTATATACACATCTCCCAGTGAAATGACACTTCCGTCTATGATTGCTCCGGCTCCCGATATTTCAATGTCCCCGCCTGCTGCTACATTTCCCTTATCGGAAGAAGCCTCTTTTGTTATCCTGCCTCCGCCGGCAGTAATCGTAATGTTCCCGCCTGCTATAAGATTACCGTCGGCAACTTCGCAATTGGAGCCCTGAACAGTGATATGATCCGCAGCAGTAACGCTTCCGTCCACCGTGACGCCGTTAAAGAGCACAGAACCGTTTGACGACAAATCACCGGTGATATCCCTGGCTCCGGAAAGATACATAGTACCCGTTGTACCAATAATATAATTTGAATATATTGTTTCTGTGCTGCCTCCGCCTCCGCTGTAGTCTTCATTTAAAATACGGGCCCTTATGGTATATTCCTGTTCTTCGCAGTATGCGGTTGTTTCAACTATGAGATCTTTTACTTTATACTTCAGAGCGCTTTCTCTTTCGTACCGCAATGTAATTTTATTATTTACTTCTATCCCTGTACCCGTTATCTCATCCTGATAACCGTTATTACTGTATGTAAGCTTATCATCGGGAAGGTTTATTTTCTTTATAATTCTCGATTCTTCCGGAGCATCAGGATCCTCATATTCATAATAGGCTTCGTTGTCCAAAGCAGCTTCAAACTCTTCCTCCCAGCCCTTCACCAGCTCCAGTTTACCCTGTATTACAGCATCGGCAATAGACATATTGATACTTTTAGCCGCATAGTAGGCTTGGGTATAGTCCCTTTGGATTGCACCTGAATTGATTCCGAAGGAGGTTATGGCGGATAATCCGACAGCAACAACCATCAGCAGTATCAGCAGCATAATTACTATGATCAGGTTTGCGCCTTTTTTGCTTTTCAGTATCCGCCGCATCTTAATGCAACCTCCCGATCGTTAATAATAATATAGGTATACGGTCATATTTCCCGTAAATTTATTCTGTTCCACTGTTCCCTCCAGGGAGGATGCAATTATGCTTTTATCGGAACTGTTTATTTCATCTGTCATATTGATAACATCCTGTGTATCCCCCGTAAAAGAAATATTGCATATTATCATGGTCGAAATTTCACTTTGTTCAACAGCCTGTGCATCCTCACTCATTTCCTCTGTTTGAATATTACCGTCCGGCACCGCTTCATCGCTGAATATCTTCAGTCTCTGACTTATGATATTCCCCAGAAGCTCTGTGATATCACCTGTTTCCGGTATCAGGTCTTCTGCATCCTGACTGCCGAAGGTTAAATTTGTAATCTCTATTTTATATTTTTCTGCATAATCCTGTATCAAATTGTCGGCAAATACATCATCAATATTTTCAAAAAAATATTGTTCCTTTTCTGATTTTACAATTTCGCCGTCTATTAAAATATCCACATCTGAAAATGCTCCGGCTACTATTGCTATCTCATTTTTTTCACCGTTTAAATCCCCTATTTGAATTTTCATATCTGAAATATTGGTAAGAGACGGAACAATAATCATTTTGAAACAGATTATAAATACCAACACAACTGCCAACATACAGAGCAGTATTTTTTCTCTGTCAGTCAGCTTCATCCGTATTTCCACCCTCCATCGAGCACATTACCGTAAATTCATACCGCTTTTTTAACTCTGCTGCAGACGATTCTTCCTGTGTTTCATTCATTATTACGCTTTCATAGCTTTCCTGATTGTATCCGCTGTATCCGACATTTCCAAATATACCCTCCTTTTTTATATTTGAAACATATTCGGGAACATTTCTCGCAGCCGGTGCTGTTATTGTTACGGAGTACACTCCTTCGTTAAAGGTCATGGCTCTTATACTCATGCCTTCCTTAAGATTTTTTTTAATCGCATTGTATTCTTTATTTGTAATAACGGGAATATCCTGTATTGCCGCTTTACCCTCTGTTACCATGCTGTTATATGCCAAAAGCTGTTCATATTCTGATGTTTTATAAACAATTTCATCATAGCCGGCGGAATATCTGAGATTACCGACCTCCACAGTTTCAGCATCTAATATTTTCTGAAAATACAGGTCATATCCATATACAGCTCCGCTTCCTAGCAATATGGCTGTGATAAATATAAGAGTAGTTATCAGAAACTTGTCGGATGTACGGCGGTTATTGCTGCGCCTTGCATATTTGTTATATAATATGTATGCATTTAAAAAGTTTATCTCCCTTTTCTTCATGCTGCCTCCATAATGCCGCTTAAGCGGCATATCAAATACTGAAGTGAATTATGCCCTTTATAATTCACTTTGAGAAAAGCACGCTATCGTGCTTTTTGCCAAGTGAAAGTTTTTTCTTTCACTTTGAAAATGCTTTTTTTCAACCTACCTCCTCTTAATAAATGCACCCATAGAGCTTATATAATCAGATACCTGTATATCCTTTTTTGTTCTCAGCCATCTGCTTTTGTCAAATCTATCGCATACCAGACCTGTTTCGGAATTAATTATTTCATGCAGGCTTTGAATTTCTTCCATGAAGGTTTTTTGTTCATTATCTCCTATGATATACATTTTTCTCAAAATTTTTGTTTTGCTTCTCCCGTTTTGAAATTGTACTATTTTGCCTACATGCTCGGCAATTTCTTCAAATGCAATATTGATTAAGCCGTCCTGTCTGAAATTGCCAAGACATATTCTTATATTTCTGGACAAGACGCCGAATTTCTCATCTATAAGCATAAGATCTATGCTGCTGTCATGAGTAATCATAACAATAAAAACTTTTTCTTCCCTTTCGATAAATCCGAATAATTTAGCTAAGGCATTAGAAGATATATCAATTGTATCAATATCTATCTTTAATTGATCAAACAGGTCACAATAATTTTTTATAATGGTCTTATGTATGATAAAGACCAGGATATTATATGTTTTTTTCTTTTTATCCTTTTCAAGCAATACATAGTCAATTATTTGATTGTCTAATTCACCTACGGTTCCCAGCATCTCATTTTTTATTATCTCTTTAAGCCGGCTT
>JAATEU010000574.1 GCA_015655565.1 Clostridiales bacterium | reverse complement strand
TTAAATGATAATAATGATGGGTTTATTCTTAATTCCATGCATTCCAGCCGGGAAGGCTGCTATAATTATATTAAAGAAGTTATTAAAGGCGAAGCATTTGTTGTATTAGCAGAAGAAGAAAAACTGGCATTGGATGAAGCAAAAAAATCCGGGATTTTATAATTTAACAAAAAGAATATTTAAAATAATAAGAGCAAGGCATTTTATATGTCTTGCTCTTATTATCTGAATTATTAAATAGATCTATAAGATGGTATCGACTATTGGATATTACTTGGTTTTTACATATTCTTTTCCATAGTATGCAATCATATATAGTTCTTCAAGTTCTGATACCAATGGCAGACGGGGATTAGCAGTGGTACACTGATCACCGAAAGCTAAATCGGCAAGCACCCCAACCCTTGATAAAAAGTTTTTTTCATCAAGGCCATATTCTTTTAAGGTTGCCGGTATTTCTAAGAAGGTATTTAACTTTTCAATTTCAGTTGCTAATAGTTCAACTGCATCATCATTATTTTTAGGCTTAAAACCAAGCTTATTCATTAAAGAAAAAATCTTATCACCAACAATATAACTTTCATATTTCGGCCATGAAGTAAACTTAGTCGGGCAGGAGGTTCCATTATAGCGGACTACATGAGGCAAAAGGATTGCATTGGCACATCCGTGAGGAACGTGATATTCACCGCCCAATTTATGAGCTAAGGAATGATTGATACCAAGGAAAGCATTTGTAAAGGCCATACCTGCTATTGTAGAGGCATTATGCATTTTCTCCCGAGCTACCGGATCCTTTGCTCCAAATTCATAAGATTTTCTTAGGTAAGTAAATACCATTTCAATTGCATGAATAGCAAGTGCATCGGTATAATCAGAAGCTAAAATGGAAATGTAGGATTCAATAGAATGTGTTAAAACATCCATTCCTGTCCAGGCAGTTGATTTTTTTGGAACAGACATTACAAAGTCAGGATCAATAATTGCAACATCCGGAGTTAATTCATAATCTGCCAGGGGATATTTTTTATTTTCTGTTTTATCGGATATTACAGCAAAGGAGGTGACTTCTGACCCGGTTCCGGAAGTAGTTGGAATTGCAACCAATTTCGCCTTTTTACCAAGCAGCGGGAACTTATAGGTTCTCTTTCTGATATCCAGAAATTTTAAAGACATATTCTTAAAGTCGGCTTCCGGGTTTTCATAAAACAACCACATACCTTTTGCAGCATCTATAGCAGAACCGCCGCCTAAGGCAATGATTACATCGGGTTTGAACTTGTCCATGGAATCGACACCTTTCATGATTGTTTCTAAGGAGGGATCCGGTTCAACCTGATCAAAGATTTCGCAATGAACGTATTCTTCTCTTTTTCTTAATTGATATAAAACTTTATTTACATATCCTAATTGAGTCATAGCCGGGTCGGTTACGATAAAAGCTTTGCTTATGTCAGGCATTTTAGACAAATAAGCAGTTGATCCGGATTCAAAATATATTTTACTTGGAACTTTAAACCATTGCATATTATTTCTCCTCTTTGCTACACGTTTGATGTTTACAAGATCAACAGCAGATACATTATGTGTAGTAGAGTTTCCGCCATAAGATCCACAACCAAGAGTTAAAGATGGTATATTTGTGTTATATAAATCTCCGATAGCGCCATGGGTTGATGGAGAATTAATAATGATACGGCCGGTTTTCATACGATGGGAAAATTCATCAATGATTTTTGAATCTGTAGAGTGTAATACGGAGGAGTGGCCCATACCGCCATTAGATAACATCTTTTCACATAATACTAACCCGTCTTCCACATCTTTTGCTTTTGCAATAGCAAGAACAGGGGATAATTTTTCTATGGATAGTGGATAATCAGAGCCTACACCCTCAAGTTCTGTGCATAAAATTTTTGTGTCTTTTGGTATTGTAAATCCTGCTAATGCAGCGATCTTTACTGGAGATTGGCCAACGATTTCAGGGTTAACGGCTCTTTTTTCTAAGTTAATTACAATGGGTTCAAGTTTCTTGATGTATTCTTTTGATGCGAAATAACATCCTGCTTTTTTCATTAATTCTACTACTTCTTTATATACAGGAGCTTCAATAATGGCTGCCTGTTCCGAAGCACAAATCATACCATTGTCAAAGGATTTTGATAATACTAAATCGTTAACAGCCCTTTTTAAGACAGCAGTCTTTTCTATAAAACAAGGAACGTTACCAGGTCCTACACCAAGTGCCGGTTTTCCGGAGGAATACGCAGCCTTAACCATACCAGGACCACCTGTTGCTAAAATACACGCTACTCCAGGATGATTCATAAGAACGGAGGTAGCTTCTACG
>JAATEU010000017.1 GCA_015655565.1 Clostridiales bacterium | reverse complement strand
GGAAAAGCGTTGGTAATGCGGAGAAAAGAGATAAAAATCGGGTTTATTATTCATACGATCAAACATCCGTTTTATGAAGAAATTGTACGTGGAATCAATGATGAGCGGGAAGAAGTAAGTGATTACGGAATAGAAGTAATTGTTAAAAGCGGGAAGGATTTCGATGCAAAGGACCAGTTGAGAATCATTGATGAGATGGTCGAAAAAGGGGTTAGCGCTCTGGCAATAGTTCCGATACATAATGGGGAAGTTCTTAACAGGCTGGAGATATTACAGCACGAAGGAATCCCGGTAATTTTGCTGGTGTCAGATGAAGATATTGAATGTCTGACGTATATCGGTTGTGATGTATTTCAAGTTGGCAGAGTGGCTTGCGGGATGCTGGGTCTGATGACCGGAGGAAATGCAAAGGTTTTATACTTAACACCCTCTCTTAGTATTTTGGGAAATGCAAAACGATTAAAGGGATTTGAAGATGGAATGAAACAGCGATATCCCAAAGTGGATTTAGTATCTGTATATGAAATGCCAAATGAAGACCTGGCATCTTATCAGCTGTCTTTGGAGATTTTAAAACAACATAGAGACATAGATGCTATAGTGTCCTCGATCGCATATAATGGGGGATTTTTAAAAGCGGTAGAAGAATTGGGATTATCAGGGAAGGTGAAGATAATAGTGTTTGATATGGAACAATCCGTGCTGGAGGGTATTAAGAAGGATCAAATAGCGGCAACAATTGTCCAGCACCCATACAGTCAAGGTAGAAAAGCGTTACAGGTATTATTTAATTTTTTGGTGATGGGTAAAAAACCACAGGGAAGAAAAGATTATTTTCAATGTGATATAAGAATTTTTGAAAATATCTTCTGAAATTTTTAGAAATTATTTTTTCTAAAAATTTTTTTAGCAAAAAACGTGTACGATAACGGAGGTAACTATCTATGAAAAAAACAGGTATTATGAACAAAGAAATTTCTGCTGTTATTGCAGGTATGGGGCACAATGATATGCTGATGATTTGTGGTTCGGCATATCCGATTCCGGATAACGGACATAGGATTGATCTTGCTTTAGAACCGGGTCTGCCGGGATTTTTAGATGTTATCCGTGTGGTTTTAAAGGAATTGGAGGTAGAAGGGGTTTATGTAGCTGCGCAGACAAAAAGAGAGTCTCCCAGGCAATTTGAAGGAATTTGTGCTCTTTTCCCTGCACTAAAACCAAATATAGTTGAACAATCGGAGTTGAAAGAATTAGGGTACAAAGCCAAAGCTTATATAAGAACAGGAGAATGCACACCGTTTTCTAATATTGTTCTGGCAGGAGGTGTTATTTTTTAAGCAGGGTAAATGAAATGTAAAAAAAGGAGGAAAGAAGATGGCTAAAATGAAAGGGATAGTTCCGGTAGGTGACTGCAAAGTTCAGGTTCGCGAGTTTGAGATTCCAGAGCCAAAGGACGATGAAGTGCTTGTTGAAGTGAAATGTTCAGGAATTTGTGGAAGTGATGTGAATACATTTCGTATGAGCTGGGAACAGATTAATGAACGTCAAAATCTTGTTGTAAGTCATGAAGCTGGTGGTGTGGTTCAAAAAGTTGGAAAGAATGTGGAAAATATTTCAGTAGGTGATCGTGTTTGTATATACCATTACCTGGGGTGCGGCAAGTGTAAATATTGTTTGGAAGGAAAATATGGCTGGTGTGAAGACAAGGAAGCCTATGGCTGGCATTTTAATGGTTCTGCCAGAGAGTATTTAATTGCAAAGGCTGTGAACTGTTGTCCGCTTCCTGAAGAGCTTCCTTTTGAAGATGCGGCATTTATGGCCTGTTCAGCAGGAACGGCATATGCATCGCTGAAAAAGCTTGATAGTTTTGCTGCAGATGGTTACTTAACCGTGATGGGTCTGGGACCGATAGGAATGGTTTGTTCATTGATGGCAGCAGCAAAGGGCTGGAACGTACTTGCCTGTGATCTGAGTGAAACCCGTGTGAAATTTGCTGAAGGTCTTGGAATTCATGTAATTCAGAGTAATGGGGATTCACCGCTTTCGGAACAGATAAAGGATGCTATGGACGGAAGGCTTCCGATACGTATCATGGACACAACGGGGCATCCATCCGGACTGGCTGATGCAGTGGAGATTGCAGAAAACGGTGCACATATTGTAACGATTGGTAAAGGCAGAAGAAAGTACTTGATGAGTGACCGGTTTGACATTAGCGAGGTTGTTGTTAAAGAATTAGTAATACAGGGTTCGTGGGTGTTTACGCTTCCTGAATACTATGAAATGATGGAATTTATGGTCGAACACAAATTATCCTTTAATAATCTTGTTACGGGAAGATACAGTTTTGATGAGGCTCAAGAGGCTTTTGAAGCAGTAGCAGATATGAATAACGCAGGAAAAACAGTTTTTATAAAGAAATAGTAATATAGGCTATGTGGAACAAAAAACGTACATAAAAAAGGAGAAGGAAATTATGAAAAAGAAAAGTGTAACCAGGTTGTTTGCATGTATGCTGATAGTCATTTTAGGAATTAATTTATTAGCTGCCTGCGGCAAAAAGGATGAAGGAACAAATAATGGCGGCGAATCGGAAGGACGCGTAAAACTGAAGGTGGCAATGATGCCTTTCTGTGGTAATGTGCCGGCACAATATGCATATAATCAGGGATATTTTGAAGATGAAGGTCTTGATATTGAATTTTTTCAGTTCGCAAATGGGGCAGGGATCAACGAAGCGTTAGCTGCTGAACAGGTAGATGTAGGAGTATCAGGTCTGGCAATGGTATTTTCATTGGCAAGCGGAACTTGCACATGGATAGGTGAAAGCAACACATCAGGCGGTATGGGAATATATGTAGCTCCCGACAGCGATATCTTGTCTGTGAAAGGCGGGATAGAAGGAAAACCGGATATGTACGGCAGTGCTGAAACAATTAAAAGCACAAAAATATTAGGTCAGCTTGGAACATCTTCACAGTATAATACGGTTTGCTGGCTGCGGCAGTTCGGGTTGACAGAAGATGATATTGAATTTATTAATCTGGACTTAGGGACAGATTTGATGGCTTTATATGCAGGAGAAGGAGAAGGGTTAGCGGCATCCAGACCATACTGCTTTAAAGCGGAAGAGGAAGGATATGTTTGTGCCGCCACTTTTGAAGATGCCACGGATTGTATATTATATGACGGTATCGTAGCCCGTAACGATGTAGTAAAAGAAAACAGAAATGCATTAGTAAAATTTGTAAAAGCTTATTATAAAGCGGCCGATGAAATTGCGGCTGATGGGCAGCTCCGCTTTGATACTTCTATGGAATACTTTAATGCCAATGGGCATGAGTATACAGATAAAGATATGGAAAATGAGATGGCAGTAAATGAATATGTAACTTCTGACTATATGCAAAAGGATGATTATGTATATGGTGAAGCAATGGTTAAGATTGCAGAATTCTACTCTCAGGCAGGTAAGATTGAGGAAGTTAATCTGCCGAATGTACCGGCATCTTTTGATACATCTTTACTGAAAGATGCATTGGGAATTGAAGTGGAAAAAGCGGAATAGAAGATTATCAAGTAAAAAACGTGGGTGCTGGATTTCTGGCACCCACAGAAATGAGGCACTATGAAAAAAATAAATAAGTATACGCTGATTTCATTTCTTTCAGTATTAACCTTTGTTTTTATATGGTGGACAGCAACCGATTTATTGAAATTGACTTCGCCGACAACCCTTCCAAGTCCTGTAAAAGTATTTCAAAGTTTTATCGGCAAATTATATCAGACCAATCCGGATGGGGCGACACTTTTGCAGCATCTGGCCTCGAGTTTAAAGGTTGCATTATCGGGATATCTTCTTGGAGTTTTCATAGGTGTTCCATTGGGAATTTTAATGGCATGGTATAAGCCTGTTGATTATATAGTAACTCCATTATTTGATTTAATCCGGCCGATTCCGGGATTGGCATGGACTCCGCTTATGATTCTCTTATTTGGAATTGGATTAATGTCAAAGACCATGGTAATTTTTCTTTCCGCATTTGTTGCATGCGTGATTAATTCTTATTCGGGTATTAAGAGTACAAAACCAGTTCATTTATGGGTAGGGGAGACGTTTGGAGCGGCCAATTGGCAATTACTGACCAAGATAGCAATTCCTACGGCCGTACCTATGATTTTTACCGGTCTTCGTGTGGCAATCGGTGCATCATGGAATGCTTTAATTGCAGCAGAACTTCTAGCATCAACAAGAGGATTAGGATTTATGATACAACAGGCGAGAGGACTTTACAGACCGGACATTATCATTGTGGGAATGACAGCGGTAGGGATTTCGGGAGCTATACTGGCCTGGTTGGTAGGTTTATTGGAAAAACTAGCAGTGAATCGGCGGAGGTAATACAATGATAAAAAGACTGAAAAAAATTAATAAAGCGAAGATATTTATTGGATTTGCTTCCATTTGTGGTTTTTTATTGTTCTGGTATTTGGGGACAGCCTATACAGAAGTAGGTAAGGTAATGGCATCGCCGATAGACTTGTTTTGGCGCTTTTTGCAAAGTGCATACGAGCCCATAGGGCCTCATACGATATGGGGACATTTATTGTCAAGTATTTCCAGGGTTATGATGGGCTTTGCATTGGCATCTGTCTGCGGTATACTGCTTGGTCTTGTAATGGGATCGAGTCCTTTGGGAGAGGCTATTGCAAGACCTTTGTTTGAGTTATTGCGCCCTATTCCGCCTATTGCATGGATTTCCATAGCTGTGCTGTGGTTTGGACTTGGCGAAATGGCAAAGTATTTTATTATATTTCTGTCAGGATTTTTTAACATTACGATTAATATTTATACTGGTGCAAAAGCGGTGGACCAGGAGCTGATCGGAGCGGCAAAAATGCTGGGATGCAGTGATAGAAAAATCTTTACAACCATAGTCTTACCATCTTCTGTTCCATATATATTTACAGGGCTTCATATTGCCCTTTCAAGTAGCTGGGCGGCTGTGGTAGCAGCAGAGATGGTTCGTTCGACAGATGGTGTAGGATGGTTGATCACACAGGGAATGGGCATCAGTGATACAAGCCAGATTATGGTTGGTATCTTGTCGATTGGTGTAGTAGGGTTTATTCTTTCAAGTATTATGAGAGGAGTTGAGGCCAAGCTTTGTGCTTGGAGCCGAGTAGAGAAATCATGACAAATAGCGTGATAAAGTGTGAGAATGTTTCAAAACAGTTCTACTCAGACGGAGAAATGGTTCAGGTATTGGAAGATATTTCTCTGGAAGCCAGGGAAAATGAAATTTTAGTAATCTTCGGACCTGGACAATGCGGGAAGACTACCTTGTTAAAGGCGATTGCGGCATTGGAACCAGCCACTGGCGGTACAATAACAATTAACGGGAAAAAGAAGACAAAACCGGGTCCGGAGTGCGGGCTGGTATATCAGACAATAGCATTATTTCCCTGGTTGACAACAATGGGAAATGTAGAGTATGGATTAAAAGTTAAGGGGATGGGAAAGAAAGAACGTAGAGAGCGGGCTAATAAATATATTAAACTGGTTGGGCTGGAAGGTTTTGAAAAATCTTTTCCCATTCAGCTTTCTGGCGGAATGAAACAGAGGGTTGGAATTGCCCGGGTATACTGCAATGAGCCGGATGTGATGCTGCTTGATGAGCCTTTTGGCCATTTAGATGCACAGACCAGATATTTAATGCAGGAAGAATTAGAACGAATTTGGCAAACGGAAAAGCGAACGATCATTTTCGTGACAAATAATATGGAAGAGGCAATTTATTTGGCTGACCGCATCATTGTTTTAACAAACTGCCCTGCAAAAATCAAACAAGAGTTCAAAGTAGATTTTCCAAGACCAAGAAATATAACGGATCCTGAATTTTTAAAATTAAGGAAAGAAATTACCGGTATTTTGGATCCGCTGGAATAGGAGGAAGTGCATGGCTGAAGAAAAAAACAAATTAATAGTCAGTAATTTGACGAAACGCTTTGGAGATTTACTGGTGCTAAACGATATATCTTTTAATGTTAAGCAGAATGAATTCCTGTCCATTGTCGGACCTACAGGATGCGGAAAGACAACGTTCTTAAACAGCATCAGTAAATTGTATGATATTACTTCAGGTGAAATACTGCTCAATAACGAACCGGTTGATTTGAAGAAACATAATCTTGCATATATTTTTCAAGAGTATTCAAATATGCCGTGGTTAACGGTAGAGCAGAATATTGCATTTGGACTGAAAATCAAAAATAAAGGGAAAGAATATATTGCTCAGCAGGTAGAATGGGCATTGGATCTTGTGGGCTTAACCAAGTATAGGAATTATTATCCCGATCAATTATCAGCCAGTATGCTGCAAAGGGCAGTTATAGCCCGGGCATTTGCAGTTGAGCCGGAATTGTTGTTGATGGATGAACCATATGGACAGCTTGATATTGAGCTGCGATTTAAATTGGAAGATGAATTAGTACGTTTGTGGGAGAAGACCAATACAACGATTATTTTTATTACACACAACATAGAGGAAGCGGTCTATATGAGTGAACGGATTCTGGTGTTGTCAAATAAACCAACCGAAATTAAGGCAGAAATCAAAAACGGTTTGCCGAGACCACGTGATATTGCCCACCCGGATTTCATCGAATTGCGTAATAAAGTGACTGATTTAATTAAGTGGTGGTAGAAGACAAGGAGGATATAT
>JAATEU010000326.1 GCA_015655565.1 Clostridiales bacterium | reverse complement strand
GATAACACTTTAATACCCAGTTTTCTTCCATTTCCACCCGGATCCCCGTGGGAATTTTTATGGCTTCACCCGGTGCTAAGGAGAAGGGTAACGGACTATAGAAATCATAGCCTGCCGATCCGGTTGTAGCGCGTTTCGGCAGCTTTATACCATCATATACCTCCTCTGCAGATTTCCCATCAGAATCTGAAAAGGTATCCGTCCAGTCTTTTATAAATTGTACTAAGCTTACTTTATGAAATTTTGCAATTTGTTTCATCCTTAACCCCTATCTATAAATATTTTGTATTTTTTCATTTATTTTCCTGTTTCTTAATCTTTTCAAAGCATTGCATTTACGGCCCTAAAAGTCTTATTTCACAGACTAAATCTTATTTTACTTAGTAAAGGCAATCTTGAAAAAATGATTATAATTGCTGTGGTTTATAATTGTATCCTAAATTCATCAAAGGAAAAGATACCGCTGCCGTGCTTTAATAATTTATTCTTTTCAACGGTTTCAAATCCGCCTTTGACTTTTTTTATGAATCCACTTCCGTTTTTATATTTCCTGTTCCTAGACCGGTATCAATTAAGAGGGCATGGGTCCTGCCGATTAAAAGATAGGAATGCATCTTTTCCCAATGTCCATATTCACTGATGGCATAAGTAGCCTCATCTATTTTGTCAATTGTAAACCAATTATTCATTACACTTCAATGCCTTTCATTATACTATAACTTATTTAATAAGGCTTATCTTTAATGTATATCCTCCCAGGCTTCACTTCATCATATCCAATAATTTTCTCGCTGCGGTAGAAATTGGATTTTTATTACTGGTAATAATACAGAAATTCCGTGTAGAAATCTGTTTCCGGAACTTTAATTCAAACAGTTCTCCCGAAACCACAAACTTTTCTGCAAAGTTTCGGACTACTGAACCGATTCCCAGATTCCTTAAGGTAAATTGTACGATCATGTCACTGGTCGCTAATTCAAACTCAGGTTTTAACACCACTCCATTATTGTTCAGTACTTCATCAATATAGGCTCTTGTACTGGTATTACGTTCAAGACAAATAATAGGAAGCTTTTCTAAATCCGAATATTCCAGGATCTTAGCCTTTAAATCACGAAACCTGCTGCCGGCCACAAATACATCCCGGACCTCCTGTACTTCCAGGGCGGTTATTTCCGGTTTTGCCTGAAATGGTGCACTTACAACACCAAAATCAATCTTACCTTCATACAGATATTCCAAAGTTTCCGGAGTAGGCGCATTGGTCACATTGACCTTTATTCCCGGATACTTCATATGAAAAGCTTCCAGAAAAGAAAGCAGATAAAACTGAAGTGTCATATCACTGGCACCAATCCGGATTTCACCATTTTCTAAATCCATCATTTTCTTGAATTTCGTTTCACCTAATAAAATAGTTTCATAACCACGTGCAATGTAGGAATATAAAACCTCACCCTCCGGTGTAAGTTTAACTCCTTTTTGAGTACGTATAAAAAGGCTGCTGCCTAAATTCGTTTCCAACAGCTTAATGCCCTGGCTTACCGCCGGCTGTGAAATACATAATTCTTCTGCTGCTCCTGTAAAACTCCTGTATTTTGCAACATAATAGAATATTTTGTAATATTCAAGGTTAATATTCATGCAATTAAACCCACTCCTTCCAGATGTCCGGTTTATATCCAACCGTAGCCTGTCTTCCATTTCTTACAATGGGGGTTTGAAACATTCCGGGATGCTCCAACAGCTTCTCTTCCTTGTCCGCATCATCGGATAAGTATTTCACAAAGTTCTCTTCATATTCCCTGGATTTTTCATCCATCAGCTTATTCATGCCGCCGACAGCTGCTTTCACACTTTTGTATTCCCCCAGGCTCATACCGTATTTTCCCAAATCGATGAGCTGATATTTTATTCTTCTTTCTTTAAAATATCGTTCTGCTTTCTTAGTATCAAAGCATTTTGATTTTCCAAATATTTGTATATTCATAACTGCTCCTGATTTACGAGTCGTCACAGCATCCACACTCATTCCTTACTTAATATCAGATCCCTGTATTGTTTATTTTTCTCAAACCATTTTATTGCATAAGAACAGGTTAAACTGGCTTTCTTATTTTCCGCTTTCAGCTGTTTTACAACCTCTTCCATTAACTTACCCGCAATTCCCTGTCCTCTTAGAGAATCATCTACAAAGGTATGGTTAATATTCACCACCTGCTCAGAAATAGCCGGAAAGGTTACTTCCGCAATCATGCTGCCTTCCTCATTTTCTAAATAGATACGGTTGCTTTCCTGTTTAAATTCCATATATGCTCCTCCCTTTCCTATAAAATTTTGTAACGATTCAGCCGTATCGGCAGAAAGTTACTTTTGCTGCACACAAGACAAGTAAAATACACTTGTTTTGTGCCACCTGACCCGCATTTTCATAAAAAGCATCTGAAGATTGCCTGCGGGAGACAGTGACAGAATAGTTGCTAAATCCGATTGATTTTACTTTCCTGTTGTATTACCGGTTCCAAGAAATCTTTCACCCTGCATCATTACATAATATTCCAATATTCTTTCTTATTTTAAGAAAAACCTTATAAATTTCTCTTTCTCCTTCGTATAGGGATGGTACCGCATAGGCAGGTCAATCCAGTTTGCCTTCTTAACCACACTCTTCCTGTGGCTGAAGGTATCAAAACTGTACTTGCCATGATAACTGCCCATTCCGCTCTCACCTACACCGCCAAAGCCCATATAAGGAGTTGCCAGATGAATAATGGTATCATTAATACACCCGCCGCCAAAGGAAATAGTTTTAAGTATATATTTCTCCATCCTTTTATCGGTTGTAAAGAGGTACAAAGCCAATGGCCTGGGTCTGCTGATCACATAACCGGTAACTTCCGATATGTGTTTATAGGTCATAATGGGAAGGACAGGCCCGAATATTTCTTCCTGCATTATTTTTGAATCCGGAGTGATCCTGTCAATTATGGTAGGGGCTATCTGGTTATTCTGATTGCCAAGCCCCCCTTCCAAAACCGTTTCG
>JAATEU010000621.1 GCA_015655565.1 Clostridiales bacterium | reverse complement strand
GGGCGTAATTTCTGGAGTTTAAGGATCAGAAGGAATCCTTCCAATGAAAACCCGGCTGACTACACCGTGAACCGGCCGGGAACTTTTGCAAAATCTGTATGCGTTCGCTGTGGGTTTTCACATATTGAGTACGCCCGGAAACACATTAAGATTATGGAGGTGTTTTTATGAAAGAAAAAATAAATTTCGGGAATATGACCGCATATCCAGGAGAAAAGCTTCAGGGGTATTCCTCTTTGGGGGATACCGGTATAGAATTCCCGATGACCTTAATCAATGGAAAAAGGGAAGGAAAAACGGTTATTTTGTCTTCAGGTCTCCACGGCGGGGAATATCCCAGTATTGAAGCGGCCATTCAATTGGCGGGGGAGTTAACGCCGGAGGATATAAAGGGACAGCTGGTTATTTTCCATCCCGTAAATGTTGCGGGATTTTTAGACAGGGTTTCTTATATTTATCCCGGAAGCGGGGAGAATTTGAACCGGTTTTATCCGGGGAAACCGGATGGAACCGTTGGTGAGCGGGCAGCCTATATTTTTACCGGGGAATACCAGAATAAGGCGGATTTCTTTATTGACATTCATGGAGGGGATTTACATGAATATCTGCCTCCCTATGTATATTATCCCGGAATCGGTGATGAGGAGGTAATTGAAAAATCCCGCCGGGCCGCCTGTGTACTGAATGTTTCTTATATGGTAAAATCCAGTGCCGTTACAGGGGCTTACAATTCCAGCGCTATCAACGGGACGCCCGGCCTGCTGATTGAAAGGGGAAGCAGGGGACTGTGGACGAAGGAAGAAGTGGAAGCTTATAAATTTGATATAAAAAATCTGTTAAGACATCTGGAAATGCTGGACGGAAAAGTAATAATACCGGAAAAACCCGCAAAATTGATTAAAAGGGCAGAGTATCTGGAGGCCCGCCACAGTGGCTGCTGGTATCCTGCGGTGATGCTGGAGGAAGAAGTTAAAAAAGGCCGGTTGCTGGGTGTCATTAAAGATTTTTTCGGCAATATTCTTGAAGAGATCCATGCGGACTTTGACGGTATCGTACTTTTTATGACCGTTTCCCTGGCTGTCAGGGAGGGAGATCCGATCATTACCTATGGTGTGTAAGAAATTAGCTATTATATGATTTTAAGCGGGCGGAAGGAGGATGCGGTATGAAAATAGCAGTATTAGGTGCGGGAGCCATGGGCTGTCTTTACGGTTCTTATTTATCCGGAAAACATGACGTTACGCTGCTGGATATTTACGCACCTCAAGTGGAAGCGATTAACAAGTCCGGTTTAATTATGCTGGAAGACGGGGTGGAAACGGTATATTATCCCAAAGCGGCCGTCAGCGGTTCCGATATAGGAAGAGCTGACTTGGTGCTTGTTTTTGTAAAAGCGATTCATACCTATGATGCGGTAAAAGAAAATCAAAAACTGATTGGAGATCATACCCTGGTTGTGACGCTGCAGAATGGAGCCGGAAATGACAGGGATATCTTAAATTTTTCCCAAAAAGAAAACATAGTAATCGGTACGTCAAAACATAATAGTGTAGGAACCGGTTTAGGCAGGATACATCATACTGCAAGTGGAATAACTACACTTGGTACTATGGCGGCGGCATCAAAAAGCGATGAAAAAGTTGGAAGGATTTTAACGGAAGCCGGACTTGAGGTAGTTATATCGGAGGATATCCAGAGAATTATATGGAGTAAGCTTCTTATCAATATGTCAATCAATACGGTAACTGCTCTTCTGGAAACAAAAATCGGCTATATGCTCCGCAATCAATATGCCTGGGATTTTGCAAAGCGTGTGATTTATGAGGGGGTAGAAGTAGCGGAAGCGGACGGAACCTATTTTGACCGGAGGGAAGCGATGGAAATGGTAAGAAAAGTCTGTGAAGAGGCGGGAGAAGGATATTCTTCCATGTATCAGGACAGAAAAAAGAAAATCAGGACGGAAATCGATAAAATAAACGGAGCCGTTGTGGAGCAGGCGAAACAATATGGTGTGCCCACGCCGTACAATTCCCTGATTGTAGATTTAATTCATGCCGTTGAAGGCACCTATGAAGAAGGAGAGTCTTAATGAAATATAAACGCCGTTTTCAGCCGGTTGGCCGTGATATGATAGTTATAAAATGAAAGCCGGAGAAAAACAAAACGGACATGGGCGGTTCCGCTTGGTGAAACGGAATTAATCCGGTAACTGCCAAGCTTGGAACTGTCCGTGTCCAAATGGTTTATATATCTTTTGCTTTCAGGTTAAAAATTATTCCAATGCATCAGAGACTTCCTGCAGCATGGAAAGTGTTGAAGTAATACCACCGGATACGGTATACCAGTTTGTTGAATTCAGGTAGGTTATCCGATTATTTTTTGCTGCATCCGTACCGTTGATAAGTTCATTATCCAGTAATTGGGCAGCACCGGACTGACCGTCTCCGGAGGAAATGGCGGCACTTCTGTCTACTACAAACAGAAAGTCCGGATTCTGTTCAGCCACATATTCAAAGGAAGCCGCCTGTCCGTGCGTGCTTTCCTCAATGGTTTCGTCAAGCAAGGTAAAGCCCAGGTCATCATAAAGGATAGCGTAGCGTGAACCATAACCGAATACACTTATTTCTCCGTCATTAGCCTGTATAATCAGGCCTGAATAGTTTCCGGCAGTTACTTTTTCCTTGATGTCGGAAACAAGAGTTTTCACATTGGCAATCTCACTTGTAAAACTGTCTGCCTGTTTTGTAAATATAGAGGCAAGAGTATTCAGATTTTGCTCAAAGGAAGCTATGTAGGTGGCGGAAGGCATCGGCAGATAGATGGTAGGTGCTATTTCTGACAGCTGTACATAGGAATCAGACATTCTGCCGGTAATCAGAATCAGATCCGGTTTCAGTTCATTAATTATTTCAAAATCAGCTTCTTTTAAAGAACCCGCATTTCCATATGTGTCGCTGGTAAACTTACTTAAATGTTCCGGAAGTGTCCCGCTTTGCGGCACACCGATAATCGTGTCTACGCCGGCATAGTCTAAAGCATCCAGCAAACCATAGTCAAAAACAACTACCCTTTCGGGATTTGTGGTCAGGGCAGTCTCTCCCAATTCATGAGTAATGGTGATTTCCTCTTTGGCAGGTACTTCTGGTGTATTGGTTTCCGTTTCTTCATTAGATGAAGTTTCTTCCCCCGCCCCATCGGCTGTGGAGTTTTCTGCCGAAACAGCATCATCCGATGTATCTGCATTGTTGCCGTTTTTATTTGCTGGGCTGCAGGCCGTAAATGAAACCAGGGTAATCACAGTCAGCATAATAAATAATAATTTTTTCATATATTTCTCCTTTCGTTGCGGCCTTTTCAGGCACAATGATATTTATCATTTATCCTGTGCAACATTATGTACGCATATTGCACAAGGAATAAACTTCAGATTTATTTGTAATAAAGACAGATCTTATTTCCGGCAATTTCCCGGATATCAAATTCCATATCATAAGCCTCGTGAAGCAGTTCCGGTATGATAATGTCCTCCGTACCTCCCGCTTTGAGCAATTCGCCGTTTTTAAGTACAATCATATAATCGGAGTAACAGGAAGCAAAATTGATGTCATGGATTACCAGGACAACGGTTTTACCGTGGTTGTCCACCAGACTGCGCAACAGCTTCATAATTTGTACGGAATGCTTCATATCCAGATTATTCAAAGGCTCATCCAGTAAAATATAGTCCGTATCCTGTGCAATAATCATTGCAATAAAAGCCCGCTGCCGTTCTCCTCCGCTAAGCTGGTCAATAAAATGTCCGGACTGATGCTCCAGTTCCATATAGCGGATAGCGCTGCCGACAATTTCTTTATCCTGATTGTTCAGTTTTGATTTTGAATAAGGATATCGTCCGAAACTCACAAGCTCTTTTACTGTTAACCGTACTTGAATGTTTATTATCTGCCGGAGGGTTGCCAGTTTCCTGGCGAGTTCTTCCGGTTGGTATGCTGCCGTAGATATTCCATCAATAGAAACCTTGCCTTCGCCCTTAATCAGACGGCTGATAATGGATAATAAGGTAGATTTGCCTGCACCGTTGGATCCAATCAGGGAGGTGATTTTTCCCTCCGGTATTATTACGTTTACATCCTTCAGAACTTTGACATCCTGATAGCTTTTTGTTATGTGTTCCCCTTGAATCACAGTTTTCCCTCCTTTAACAATAACCAGATGAAATAGATACCGCCAATAAAGTTTATAATAACACTGATAGTCGTATCAAATTTTAAAATCCGCTCCACAATGAACTGTCCAAAAGTTAGCGCAATTGCGGAAATAAGAATGGCGGAGGAAAGCAGATAACTATGTTTATAAGTTTTCATTAATTGCCTGCTTAAGTTTGCTGTCAACAGTCCCAGAAAAGTGATTGGGCCTACTAAGGCGGTTGAAACCGAAATCAGGACCGCAATTAAAAACATGTATTTTTTTACCGCCCGGTTATAAGGAATACCAAGATTTACGGATATATCGCCGCCAAGTGAAAGTACATCCAGTTGTCCGGTCTGCCTGTAACCATATGCAAAAACAAGCACTGAAATAATGGCGGAAACATTCAGCAGGGAAGTGTTGACATTATTAAAACTGGCAAACATCCTGTCCTGTATGATAAGAAATTCATTGGGATCGATGATCACCTGCATAAAGGTCGACAGGCTCTCAAACAAGCCACCCAGAATCATTCCGGTAAGAATCACAGCCAATAATTTACGTCCTTCTCCTGCAAATACGATTTGGAATAAAAGTAAACTGAATCCAACCATAATTCCAACAGAAATCATAAAATCAGATACTGCGGTCACTGCCGCCAATTGGCGGCTGCCAAAAATAAAAACCACAATTGTCTGCACAAACATATAAAGACTGTCCAGGCCCATTACGCTGGGAGTCAGTATTCGGTTATTGGTAATGGTCTGAAAAATTACCGCAGAAAAACCAATGCAGCCCCCTGTCATAAAAATTGCCGCCAATTTCCGTATACGCCGCGGGAGATTATAATCCCAATTATCTGCATTGAGCCCCCACAACAGGAATAACAACGCAAACAACAGCAGAAGCACTCCCATAATCAATAATTTCCTACGCAGAAGCATGGTGTTTTCTCCTTCCGAACAAAAGATAGAGAAATACCACGCTGCCGATGATTCCGGCAGTGACACTGATGGGTATTTCAAAAGGATAAATAATCAGCCGGGATATAATGTCACATAACAGCAGAAACAATCCTCCCGCAAGAGACATCTCCAGTATATTGCCTCGCAGATTATCTCCCCTGTAGAGGCTTACAATATTGGGAATAATCAATCCGATGAAGGGGATGCTGCCGATTGTTACAATCACTACGGATGTAATCACGGACACAATAATCAGTCCAAGATTTACGGTTAAATTATATTTTATACCAAGGTTTTTGGAAAAATCCCTGCCCATGGAAACAATAGTAAATTTATTGGCGTATACTGCCGCCGTAAACAGCAGCGGAATACCCATATACAAGAGCTCATAGCGTCCTTTCAGTACCATTGTAAAACTACCCTGCAGCCATGAGGATATATTTTGTATTAAATCATATTTATAGGCGATATAAGTAGTCAGTGAATTAATTACATTACCGAACATAATACCGACCAGTGGAATCAGGACGGTGTCCTTTAACTGAATCATCTTAAGGAGCCGCATAAACAGCAAAGTACCGCCGAAAGCAAACAGGCAGGATATTACTATTTTCATTCCGGTGCTGGCTCCGGGGAAAAACAAAATGGCCGTAAGAATACCCAGTTTAGCCCAATCGGTAGTAGAGCCCGTGGAAGGTGAAATAAATTTATTGCCGGCAATTTGCTGCATAATTACTCCCGCAACGGACATACTCATGCCGACACAGAGTATGCTGATAAGCCTTGGTATACGGCTGATAAGAAATACCTGCACCTTTTCTTCATCAGCAGCATGTAAAAGATCCAGGGGTGAAATGTCTTTGACTCCGATAAACAGAGAAAAACTTCCGGCCGCAAGGATACCAAGAAGGAGAAAAAGAGCCGTTTTTTTCAAAGCTAAACCTCCGGAATTTATTTGAAATGCAACTGGTTCAGGCAGCAGCTGTCATATTTGCCGTACAATGGCGAACTTGACAGGCACCGAATCAAATGCTACAATATCTGCACAAAGTTAGCATGGACTAACTTTTGCGTAGTATAGCACAAGATTCAGTATGCTGTTTTCACCATATTGACATTTATATAAAAATTTTGTATAAACTTAAATTTAAGAGGTATAGCCATGATAAAATATATTGAAAAAATATTAATGGATTTTTATGACTGTACGGATTTGTGTGTGGGAGTTTTCGACAGTTGTGATAATATGCTTGACTGTTATCCGAAAAAAAAGTACCTTCCCTTTGAATTCGACCGTACACATAGTGCAATCTTAGGCACCCTTAAGCAG
>JAATEU010000539.1 GCA_015655565.1 Clostridiales bacterium | reverse complement strand
GCACATTTACCTTCCATTACAGGCATACCGGCTTCAGGGCCGATATCACCAAGCCCTAATACCGCCGTTCCGTCGGTGATGACTGCAACAAGATTACTGCGGCGGGTTAATTCAAAGGATTTATTATAATCCTTTTGGATTTCCAGGCAGGGTTCCGCAACGCCGGGTGTATAGGCAAGTGAGAGATCATCCCGCGTATTGATTGGCACGCGGGATATAACCTCAATTTTACCCTTCCATTTATAATGTTCTTCCAGTGAACGTTTTCTTATATCCATAATACACCTCTTATTCAAATGGGAATTGATATTGTGTTAAACCTAATTCATCGCGTATTTTTATCATTTCTTTTTGTACTGCTTCATTAATAGGGACACCGCTGTCTTTACGCTGCTGCCATACCAGATATTCTTTTTCACCGGCTGTATAAATATGGTCTTCACCGGGGGTTTTGGCTGAGCCGCGAAGTTCACGCAAAATATCGCCGCAGGTCTTTTTAAAGGCCTCAAGACCCATAAAAGCTTCCGTATCAATTGCAATAAAAAAGTGTCCGAGGTGGAAGGGAACTTTTTCACCGTTTTCTCCAATACCGGTTAATGCCCGCAGGAAATTGCCTTGCTGTAAGGCGGCAGAGAGAATTTCAACTACGGCGGCATAGCCATATCCTTTGTAACCTGCCAGTTCTTCTCCGATTCCGCCAAGAGGGGCAAGTGCCGCATCTCCTGTGTTTAAATCAGATAAAATCTGATCCGAGTCGGTTTTTGTTTGTCCATCACGTCCGATAACCATGCCGGCAGGCGTAGGTTTACCGAGACGGGAATAATATTCAATACGGCCGCGTTGCGTTATTGAGGTAGCACAGTCAAGAACAAACGGAAATTCTTCATCGGTGGGCATGCCAAATGTAAGAGGATTCGTGCCGAGCATATTTTCCACTCCGAAGGTAGGTGCGATGGAAGGCCTGGCATTTGTACCGGTAATTCCAATACAGCCTGCGTTGGAAGCCATAGTGGCATAATAGCCTGCAATGCCGTAATGGGTAGAATTACGTGCAACAACCATGCCCATACCATATTTTTTAGCTTTCTCAATTGCCATATTCATGGCTTTCACGCCGATTACCTGTCCCATGCCGTCGTGTCCGTCCACAACTGCAGTTGTCGGGGTTTCCTTTATGATTTTATAGTTTGTAACCGGATTCTGGATACCGGCTTTAATACGGTCTAAATAGATTGGCTTAAAGCGGTTTACACCATGAGATTCAATTCCCCGCCTGTCAGACTCAAGCAATACATCCGCGCAGGTTTTCGCATCTTCCTCAGGGATACCGTATCCTTTAAAGGCATCTATTACAAAATTCGTAATAGTCTCCCAATCGACAATGTTAGATTTTGTTTTCATGACTATTTCCTCCTGTAATTCTAAATTTAAACAGAAAAAAAGCGGCACCAAATAATGGCAGCCGCTTTTCTCCTAATCACAGAGCTTCTGTTTATAATATATATTATATATAAGTATTTACTCAAAGTCAATATAATATTGCCGATTGAGTTTCCGTACTTTTATCCACAGCTCACCATTTTATTGAGCCCCGCTATAAACAACTTTCTAAAAAAGCTTATAAAATAAGGAATCAAATCCTTTTTTGTAGTAGAATTAAGGTGTCGAATCAAAAAACTAACTAAACAAAATCAGGAGGACTCCTTATGTCTTATTCTACTACAGATACTTACCAGATGAAACGGGAAATTTTAAATTCTTCAAACAAAATTTCTCGCAAACTTTCCAAACCCAAAAATATTGACTTGGTCCTGGCGTTCTTTTTATAACATAGGGGGTAGATTCCATCTCATCAGCAATTGCACTCTATATTTTAGAGTAAAAATATAGTATAATGCTCCTGCGGATAGTATTTAGAATAAATAACTGCATGGTAAACGAAACTGCTGAAAAAGTCTCTGGGAAGCAGATGACTGTTAAATGTGAACTGATTGCGTTTGCTCCCTTTGCAGGAGGCATGTTAAATTAAAAATATCAGGCTGAGTATATGTTTTTGCCGGGAAAGGATAAGATGCTGTTTCTTTGGCCAGGCTGACCTGTTCTTCGGCGGTGGCGAAACTTTGTCGGGAACGTATAAGATGCTGTTTTACCTTGCACAATTGGAACCATCAAAGACATGGGGAGGATTGGTGTCATTGCTGCGGTGCTTATTAAGCCGCGTCTTTTGCAGTTTGAGAAGGAAAAGATACAAAATGGATGTGCTATTTAAGAAATTTATGATTTTCAGGTACCCATGTGATATAATAGAAGCGTAATGAGAAATTGCAAACTTGCTTGCAAAAAAAATCAATGGATTTAAGAATACAAAGGCGGGATTAATATATGGCGGGTAAAACAAAAGAAGAATTAATTACTTATTTTAATGAAGAAAACTTTTATGTAAGTTATGAAGCAAAAGATAGTAAAGAAACCTCCGATGCTTCAAAAGATGTGTATGACAAATGGTATGTCAGGTTCAAAGCAGATAAATATAAAGCATTATTTTATTTTGGATTTGAAGAGAAACCGGAAGCTCTTTCCCCATCCATGAATTATCTCTATTTCATATCAAACCTTTTTATCAGGAAGTTAACCAGACAGTCCGATATTGAATTAACAAGGGAGAATGCGGACTTAACCTTGTCAGAAGAAGAAACCGGAGAACTTTTAGGAGCCGTTCCGTTTGTAATAGGAACGGAATATATTAATAGCAATTGGATGATAAGCATATGGGAAAAGCTTATAAAGGTATATGCTGAGAAAATCAGTAATTATCAGGGAACCGTTGAGGCACTTTTAACAGAATATAATTCAAAAATCCATGTGGCAGGAAGAGTGTTTTTTCATTTAGTTGAAAGCAAACAGGAAGATTTTCCATTTGCATTTTTAGCAACTTATTCTACTGAAATGGAAATAAGACAGCAGGGTGAAAGCAGGAATAGTAAAAAAGTACAGCATGTTCCTTTGAAAAATGCATTGATTGAGTACAAAGATGATGAAAAGAAGCCCCGCCTTTTAGGCGGGGCCTGGTTGGACTTAGTAGTTTCAGTGGGAGGCATCTTCCACTGAAACTAAGTGAAGCTGCGTAATAGGACAGAGCCAAATAGCGGCAGCGGACCCGGAATATCCGTTTTGAACGGAGAAGGAGTTTAAGTAATATGCAAATAGAAAAACGAAAATCAGATGACAAAACAGCATGTATTGTATTAAAAAAATGTGGAGGCTGCCAAAAGCTCCATTTAAGTTATGAGCAGCAGTTGAAAGAAAAACAAAAGCTGGCAGAGTCTTTATTAAATAAATTCCATAAAGCAGATCCAATAATCGGGATGGATAATCCATATCATTACCGTAATAAGGTACATGCTGTTTTTGACCGGGATAGGAAGGGAAATATCATATCCGGTGTCTACGAACCGGGTACCCACCGGGTCGTATTGGTTGAAAACTGCCTGATTGAGGATCAAAGGGCCGATGCCATCATTTACTCCATCCGCGGTATGCTAAAATCCTTTAAAATTAAAACCTATGATGAAGATACCGGCTATGGCCTGTTTCGCCACGTCCTTATCCGCACCGGCTATACCAGCGGAGAAATTATGGTCATATTAGTTCTTGGTTCGCCGATCTTACCCTCCAAGAATAATTTCATAAAGGCACTCCTAAAGCTTCATCCGGAAATAACCACCATCATACTTAATATTAACAATAAAAGGACAAGTATGGTTTTAAGCGATAAAGAACAGGCTATCTACGGCAAAGGCTATATCGAAGACAGCCTCTGCGGGAAAATATTCCGAATATCCCCAAAATCCTTCTATCAGGTAAATCCGGTACAAACTGAGATTCTTTATGGCAAGGCGATTGAGCTTGCGGATCTTACAGGAAATGAAACCGTTATTGATGCTTATTGCGGTATTGGCACCATCGGAATCATAGCAAGTAATCATGTGAAAAGGGTTATCGGTGTGGAACTTAACCGGGATGCCGTTCGCGATGCTATTACCAATGCCAAGAGAAATCAGGTTAAGAATGTAGATTTTTATAACCGGGATGCCGGAGAATTTATGGGTCAGCTGGCGGCAAGTAATGAAGCGGTTGATGTAGTATTTATGGATCCTCCCAGGGCAGGAAGTGACGAGAAGCTTTTAAATTCGTTGTGCATATTAAAACCGAAGAAGGTTGTATATATTTCCTGTAATCCGGTGACGCTGGAGAGGGATCTGAAGTTTATGGTAAAGAAGGGATATCAGGTAAAAAGAGTGGTACCGGTGGATATGTTTCCGGGGACGGGGTGCGTTGAGTGTATAATAATGATGACGTATTGTGGTCAGAATAGAAAATAAGATGGATTAACCACAAGATGCTGTGGTTTTGGAGCTGAAAATGAGTGAAAAACAGGGCTAAAATGTCATCTATTTAGAACCTGAAAATTAACAAAAATAGAGATGACATAATAATTTTAAGAAAAATCATTATTGTATACGGAAACTAATTAGGCTTTAAAAATCTTTGAAAAAATGGGGTATGCAGGGCTCCCCTTATGGCAGACATTTGAAATAATAAAAACTGTCTGCCGTAAGGAGATCATATTTTAATGTCTAAAGATAGGAATGTTTAATGCCGTCTGTTAAGCAGACATTAATTATAAAATAAACTCAGCGTGGCATTGCCGATTTATTATTACACAACAACACCAAGTCCGTGGTTCTGGCTATGATAAAAGTCCAGCCTGTTTTGCTATTAGTGAAGCTCCAAGCGCAGAGAGGGAAATATCATTTGAAGGAGTATAAGTTTCGATGTTAGTAAAAGAACCGTCGAATTTTAACGAATCAGAAATTGCTGCTTGAAGAGGTTCTTTTCCCGCCACGATTACTTTAGTTGCAAAATTCTTAAAATTTTTTATAGCCATAATATCGCATTGTAAAGAGACTCCAAGAATATAATTTGCTAATTTCTGTGGATCATTTTGCAGAAACTGATTTAAAATACGGCAACAAAAGCAAGCTCTGGAAAATCCGTTTTTTTGAGCAGTCTGGTAACCGAGAATTACCATATCTCGATCATATTCTGAAGGATTTACAAAATTATGCTTTACGGCATCGGCAATGATGGTATTATTTGTGATACAAGAGACTAGCTCTC
>JAATEU010000070.1 GCA_015655565.1 Clostridiales bacterium | reverse complement strand
GAAGGTATTATCAACCGGCGGAGCCTTAAAGGAAGGCTCCCTTTCCCTGGTTGGGTACCAGGCAGAAAAAATGATTACCAACTATCATGTAGATAAAGCTATTATTTCCTGCAAAGGTATTGATATGGAAAAAGGCATTACGGATTCCAATGAGATGGATGCACATATTAAAAAATTAATTCTGGATTCCGCAAATGTTAAAATCCTGGCGGCAGATAATTCTAAATTCAGCAGGATTTCCTTTACTAAAATTGCCAATCTGGCCGATATAAATATTTTAATCACGGATTCGGAACCGGATGAAAAGTGGAAACAGGTTTTTAATTCCATGGATGTTGAAGCACATTATAAGGTAAATAAAGAATAGAACGGGATTCAATTTGAAATGGGAGCAGGTCTGGAATAATTTCAAACCCTCCGGATTAATAGTGTGCCGATGCGCACGGATGGGAGCACAATATGAAGAAATATAATGACGCTGATATTCTGAAAAGTCCCAGAATTACAAAATTAGTGGAAGCTTTGTATGCCAATATGCCTGAGATTGAAGCAGACCGGGCGTATTTACTTACGGAAAGTTATAAGAAGACGGAAAGTGAACCAATTATCATTCGCCGTGCAAAGGCTTTTGAACATATTCTAAGGTATATTCCTATTACCATCAGGGAGAATGAGTTAATTGTCGGCAGTGCAACAAAAGCTCCCAGGGGATGTCAGGTATTCCCTGAATTTTCTTATACCTGGCTGGAAGAAGAATTTGATACCATAGCTGCCCGCAGTTCAGATCCGTTCTTCCTTTCAGAAGAGACAAAGAAAATACTTCATGAAGTTTACCGGTACTGGCAGGGCAAAACAACAAGTGAACTGGCAACTGCCCTTATGGCGCCGGAAGCCGGACTTGCCATTGAGCATAACATTTTTACGCCGGGCAATTATTTTTATAATGGCGTAGGTCACGTAACGGTTTCTTATGATAAGATTCTGTCTGCCGGTTATGAGGGAATTATTGCAGAAGCAAAGGAGGCCATGGCTCATTTAAAAGTTTCCGATATGGATTATGTAAAACGTCATGGATTTTTGGAAGCTGTTATTATAAGCTGCCGGGCTGCAATTGATTATGCACACAGATATGCCGGGCTGGCTCTTAAGGAAGCGGAAAGCTGCACGGACCGGAACCGTAAACTGGAACTTCTGCATATAGCGGAAAATTGTGCCAAAGTACCGGGAAAGGGTGCCGCCTCTTTTTACGAAGCCTGCCAATCTTTCTGGTTTGTCCAGATGCTGCTGCAGGTTGAATCAAGCGGGAATTCCATATCTCCGGGACGTTTTGACCAATACATGTATCCTTATTATGAGGCGGATATTAAGGCGGGGAAAATTACGCGTGAGTTTGCCCAGGAATTAATGGACTGTATCTGGGTTAAATTAAATGACCTGAATAAAGCCCGTGATGCGGCATCGGCAGAAGGGTTTGCAGGCTACAGCTTATTTCAGAACCTGATAGCAGGCGGACAGGATAAAGAAGGTGTTGATGTAACCAATGATTTATCTTTTATGTGTATGGAAGCCTCTATGCATGTGGCATTGCCGCAGCCCTCTTTATCCGTTCGTGTATGGAATGGAACACCTCATGAATTTATGATGAAAGCCGCCAAATTAACCCGTATGGGTATCGGACTGCCTGCGTATTATAATGATGAAGTAATCATTCCTGCTCTTGTAAACAGAGGCTTAACCCTGGCAGATGCAAGGGAATATAATATCATCGGATGTGTGGAACCGCAAAAAGCGGGAAAAACCGACGGCTGGCATGATGCGGCTTTCTTTAATATGTGCAGGCCGTTAGAACTGGTCTTCAGCAATGGAATGGATAAAGGCGTACAGATAAGTATTCAGACAGGCGACGTAGAGAAGATGGGAACCTTTGAAGAATTCTTTGAGGCATATAAAAAGCAGATGAATTATATGATAGGTCTTTTGGTTAATGCGGATAATGCCATTGATGTTGCCCATGCCGAAAGATGCCCCCTTCCGTTTTTATCCGGTATGATAGAGGATTGTATCGGCCGCGGCAAAAGTGTGCAGGAAGGCGGGGCAATTTATAACTTTACCGGACCCCAGGGCTTTGGTATTGCCAATATGACGGATTCCTTATTTGCTGTTAAAAAACTGGTATTTGAAGAAAAGAAAATTACCCTGTCCGAATATAAACAGGCACTTGAAATGAATTATGGCAAGGGGATAGACCCGGAGGTTGCTGAAAAAGCAACCAGGGAAATTGTACGGGAGTTAATTGCCGGAGGCCGGAAGGTTACGGAAAAAGAAATTGCTGAAATTTTAACGGCAGCCTTTATCGGCGGTGTGACAAAAGAAGAGCAAAAAAGATATGATAATCTGCTGGAACTTATAGATGACTTGCCCAAATATGGCAATGATATTTCTGAAGTGGATGAACTTGCCCGTGAAGCAGCCTATACTTATACAAAACCGCTGGAAACCTACAGAAATCCCCGTGGCGGACAGTATCAGGCAGGCTTATATCCGGTTTCCGCCAATGTTCCGTTAGGTGCCCAGACAGGAGCAACGCCTGACGGAAGGTTTGCACATACTCCGGTTGCGGATGGTGTTTCACCTTCTTCCGGAAAAGATACCCATGGGCCTACGGCTGCCGCTAATTCTGTTGCAAGACTGGATCATTTCATTGCTTCCAATGGAACCTTATTTAACCAGAAGTTCCATCCGTCTGCCCTAAGCGGTGTCAGAGGACTGGAGAATTTTATTTCCCTGATCCGTGCTTATTTTGACCAGAAAGGCAGCCATATGCAGTTTAATGTGGTAAGCAGGGAGACT
>JAATEU010000512.1 GCA_015655565.1 Clostridiales bacterium | reverse complement strand
TTAAAGCAACAGCTTTATATACAAGGTTATTTTTGTCCGTAGGCAGATAATGAAGGTTTGTGTTTATTACAACAGAGGTATTATTGGTACGATTGATAGTTAATTTATCGTATAGGCCTATGGTCTGCATAATCATACGGACTTCATGATAGCCGTCCTCTCTTTTTCTTACTACATCCAAACCAAGGTTTATCTTAGCATGGGCTTTTAATTTAATTGTATTCATAAGTACTCCTGTTTATATAATATGTAGTATTATTATGATTATAAACACAGGAGCCTATATTTGCAAGAGTGCCTTTAACTATTCCTGAAAAAGTCTTTCAGTACGGATAAAATTTTTAGCTTCACTTTTATATTCGCTTTATCTTTTGAAAATACGGCATCATATTCCTCCTCCGTTAATACATATTTTAGCTGTTCCCTGGAGGATTCGGGCACCACACTGTAGGTTGCATCCACAAAACAAAGAGGGGGAAACATAATACACCACCAGTTTTGTCCGGCGGCGGAACCAAGCTCAATCCGAACCGCTTCATATTCCCCGGGTGGAAGGGAAAGATCTCCATATACCTTTAATGGGAAATAACCGCGTTCAATAGATGCGGCAGCCGTATAATTATAACCATTTTCCTGAATAATCCGATTCGATATGCTTACCATTTCACCTAAGCTTTTTTTTAATAAATTTCTTGCTTCATTAATATTCCCGACGTTTTCCAGGGTGGGACCCAGTGCATCCGTCAATGCTTTTTTTACTTTTAGTTTTACAGCCTGATCCTCAATGGAATCGCTGTTGGCAATTACGTGAAAACGGATTATTTCTAAAGCAATGCCTTCCTGGAGCTGTTCATCCGTTTCGCCCGGATGAAATGCTTTTGCTGTCAGGAAAGAAAAAAGGATAAGCAAAATACAAAAAGCAGTGATTCCCCGGTAAAAATGATTGCTGCTGCCCATATTCCTATGTAAGATTGACATACAACTATTTTTCATATAAAACTCCCGTCCGCCTGCTTTAGCAGGCCTAAAAATGAGGATGTACGAATGTTTAATTCGTATTACTCCCGTCCGCCTGCTTTAGCAGGCCTAAAAATGAGGATGTACGAATGTTTAATTCGTATTACTCTGTCATTAAATTATTGCCATTATCAGGAGGCTTAAACATTTATACCTGCAATCCGGTTATGGTAAAATAAAAAAAGGCATTGTATTGATAAAGCTATTGATTGTTGATGAAATAAATAGTAAAATGAATAAAGTATTTAAATGCATAATAAATATAATGTGAATATTTCATTTTCACGCTTTATTTATGCAAAATGAAAAACGAATATAAAATATTTCCTTATATTTTTCATACCTGGTTGCCGTTATGTAATAAGTGTGAAAGTAGAGCGCTTTCACACCCCCTTATTTATGGCAGTGCCGCAGACAAGTCTGCGGTATGCAATGGGAGCAAGTGTGAAAAAGAAACTGCAAAGCAGTTTCTTTGGAAATAGGATAATAAAGCCGGAGGGTGCTTTATTATCCTATTTCTCCAGATTTTTATGCGCCATTTGCGGCTGCTGAAGGCAGCCATGCCGCGAAGTGTGAAAAAATATATCTTCTGTTATAAAGAAAGGATACATCTAATGAATAAAAAGACAGTGGCAGTAATGTTCGGAGGCCAGTCCTCGGAGCATGAAATTTCTTGTGTTTCAGCGACTACTATTATTAAGAATATTAATACGGATTTGTACCGGATCATTATGATTGGGATAACGAAGGGAGGAAGATGGATTAAGGTGCATTCTGTAGAGGATATAACATCAGGTAAATGGAAGAATGGAACAATTACGGCCGTTATCTCACCGGATGCTTCTCAGAAAGCAGTTTTATTAATTGAAGGAAATAAGGTGGTAATAGAAAAGATTGATGTAGTATTCCCGGCACTCCATGGACTTTATGGTGAAGATGGGACGGTTCAGGGACTTTTTGAATTGGCTAAACTTCCCTATGTAGGATGCGGAGTAGTTTCTTCCGGCGTTTCCATGGATAAATTATTTACTAAGATTATAGTGGATACCCTGGGAATCAAACAGGCAAAATATGTGGCCGTCCTTAAAAAGGAACTAGAACAAATTAACCAGGTGGCGGAAAAAATTGAACAGAAACTGGATTATCCTATGTTCATAAAACCTTCCAATGCAGGTTCATCGCGAGGTGTTTCTAAAGCCCGTAACAGGGAAGAACTCGTAACCGGATTACATACAGCCGCAGAGCATGACAGAAAGATTTTAGCAGAGGAAACAATTAACGGAAGAGAAGTGGAATGTGCCGTACTGGGAGGAAATGAACCGAAAGCTTCCGGTGTCGGTGAAATTATTGCGGCAGCATACTTCTACGATTATGATGCAAAATATAATAATGAGGAATCCAAAACCATATTATCACCGGTATTGCCGGGTAATGCGGCAGAGATTATCCGGGATTATGCGGTTAAAATTTTTAAAGCGGTGGATGGTTATGGTCTGTCCAGGGTAGATTTTTTTGTAGAGAGAGAAACAGGGGAAGTTATATTTAATGAGATTAATACCTTACCTGGATTTACTGGTATAAGTATGTATCCTATGTTATGGGAGGCAAAAGGCATTGGTAAACCACAATTGGTGGATAAATTATTGCAATTGGCATTTACCAGGGCTGCGGAGTCAGGAGGCGAAGCAGATGTCTTGTAGCGCTCCCATTGGAGTTTTTGATTCCGGCATAGGCGGACTGACGGTAGCCAGGGAAATTATGAGGCAGATTCCTAATGAGACTATCATCTATTTTGGTGATACTGCCAGGGTACCCTATGGAAGCAAATCCAAAAAAACCATAATTACTTATTCCAGGCAGATCGTAAAATTCCTTCAGACAAAAAATGTGAAAGCAATCGTAATTGCCTGTAATACTGCCAGTGCCTTTGCATTGGAAACTGTTTCGGCTGAAGTATCCATTCCTATGATTGGGGTGGTAAAGCCGGGAGCGAAGATAGCGGCAGAAGCCACCCGGAATGGTAATATTGGAATTATCGGTACGGAAGGTACCATAAACAGCGGTATATATAATACGTATTTAAGCAAAACGAATCCCAATGTCAAGGTATACGGAAAAGCCTGTCCGCTTTTTGTACCTCTTGTTGAGGAGGGCTGGCTGTCTGATCCCATTACGGTGGAGGTAGCAAAGCGGTATATGGGCGAACTGCAGGAATATAATATTGATACCCTGGTTTTAGGCTGTACACATTACCCGCTGCTCAGGCATACCATCGGAGCTATTGTAGGTGACAGGGTAACCTTGGTTAATCCTGCTTTTGAAACAGCCAGATCCTTAAAAGAAGTTCTGGAAAGTAAAGACCTGGAAAGTGTAAAACCGGCAGGAGAACATAAGTTTTATGTAAGCGATGGAGCAGAAAAATTTAAAAAATTTGCCAATACTATTCTGCCATGTGAAGTGGTGGAAACGAAGGATGTTAACATAGAAAGCTTTGCAGGCACAATAGGATAAATGGATATGCACATGGAGGTAATATGAAAAAAGATGTATTGGTGTCAATATCCGGACTTCAATATGAAATAGATAAAGAAGAAGCGGTAGAAGTAATATCGGTTGGGGAATATTATAACCGCAACGGAAAACACTATGCTATTTATGAAGAAATTCTGGAAGACATGGACGGACTCACAAATTGCACCATTAAGATATCGGATAAGCAAATCGATATTATTAAAAGAGGTGCCAGCAACGTGCATATGATATTTGAAGAAAATAAAAAAAATACAACCTATTACCAGACTCCTTACGGTGAACTTCAAGTAGGGATATACACCACTCAGATCAAAGTCACGGAGGAAGAGGATAAAATTACAGCAGATATTAATTATGGGCTGGATATCAATTATTCTTTTATTTCCGATTGCCGGATTCAATTAAAGATTAGTTCTAAAAAACAAAGATAAATGCCGGTGAAAATGTGTTTTATATAATCAGGAGTAAGTTTTTACATTATTAAAAATACACAAATTTTTCACGTATAATATAAAAAAATAAAACTTTATTTGTTGGATACTTACAAAAAAACACGAAAAAATGGAAGATTCAGCAAAAAAATACCATTAAACTGAAAGAAATGATTAATGACACCTAATTATGAGTGTGCTATTCTCTACTCAT
>JAATEU010000204.1 GCA_015655565.1 Clostridiales bacterium | reverse complement strand
GCATGGCTTCCACAGTACGCAGCATCACAACAGGTTTGTTCTTATTAATATTGTTAACGATTTCTGCAAATGAAGGGATTTTTAAGCGGCGGAAAGCCGATAAGCAGTTTGCAGAAGAAGCAAACCGATGTTATCAGACAGGCTCTTTAAACTAATTGGCAATTTCTTATAAATGTTGGAAATGTTTCCCTTTCCAGCATTTATAAGGCCGATAAAGAAAAAAGGAATAGGGAATAGAATATCCAGGAATCGTTGCGCAGGTTTTGCTTAATTCAGGGCTCAATATTTCGTTGGAGCAAGGCGTAGCAGTAGCTGCGCTGATTAGCAGCGCTGTACTAGGCATCAACACGGAATGCAATTGTCAATAAATCAAAAAATGCCATTAATTTTTATAACTTCTACAAATACAATTAAATTTCCATTATTTGCATAATTTCCTTCATTTTTATTATTAAAAATATAAGCTGCTCAAAATGGCAACTATCTTTACAATTAATAATATTCTTTATTTTATTAATTCGATAGCGGATGGTATTGGGATGTTGATATAACTCTTTTGCTGTTTTCGATATTTTAAAATTGTTTTTCGCATACGCTAACATCGTATCGTAAAGACAAAAATTATTTTCTTCATCATATTCTTTTATACTTATCAGTATCGATTTATAATAAACTAATGCCGTTTTATTTTTTAATAAAGGAAAAATAAATTTATAAATTCCACTGTCTGTATAATATGACCAGTCTTGAGACATTACTGTGCCTGCAAAATTAGCATAGTAGCTTTGGAATATACATTTATCAAAATGCTCCGCTTTATTAATTATTTCACTTTGTCCAATCTGATATTGCAACGAAGAGCAATCCAATAGAATAAACAATTTTTGAAACAGATTTTTTACATAGGCCGGCGTCAGTTCTTTATCGGATAGATTAAAATTTCCAATAATAAACAAGCCGTTTTTGAAACGAATAAACGTAAATTGCTTGATAAAATCTTTTTTCTTATTATTGTAAGAGAGACTTCGTATAATGGGAAAAATTTCTCGATTGGTATCCCCTTCTAGGCTTCTCGCATAGATGGAGGCCATATATTTTTGAAAACCAGGATTGATTATCTCTGATATATTTGAAATTTCCTGAGGGCTCAATGCATAATTTAAAATATCATTTATTTCATTTTCATATGCATATTGATTTTTTCGACTTATAATATAATTGGACACACAGATTATAATATCTTCCATATATGTATCTTCAAATAGAAAGATCGGGATTTTTTTTTGATTGGCAACTTCTATAATTGACTCAGGAAGTGTGTTAAAATGCACTACCTTGATTGCCATACCTACAATTCCCTGTTTTAGCAAAACAAGTATAGTAGTTTCTGCCAGCTTGGGATTGTCTTTGGCATAAATTAACGTAGAAATAATAAAATCACCTTTGTAAAAATTTTCTGTTTCTTGTTTTGATTGTTCATACTCATATATAACAATATTAGATACCATATTATCTAATCCATCCGCACCTGCTATTAACTTAAAATTTTTTAATTTATTCAAGAATAACAGTTCTCTAATAGTAACCATCTAATCCCTCCCTCCTGCATTATCTAATTATAATATAAAGCTAATAAATATACAACAACAAACAATGATTGTTGTTAAAAGTACTTAATTTCTGATAAATCCTTTGTACAAATATCACACTTCTGTGTATAAAAAATTAAAACTGTTCTTAATCACTCTCTATTCCATAAAGGATGCTGACAGCATTAAAGGATAAAACAAGTGATTTTATTTATGAAGAAAATAAGAAATCGGAGTCTGGACATGATCTTTGATTTCTAAGCTTTTCGGGCTTTTCGGACGTTCTTGTTTACTTTAACCTTATGAGTACATTATAGCATTAACTTTAATACGTTTCAATTGACATTATGACTTAAGTTAGTACGTATAACATTTCAAATTTTTATGCAATATTGTACTATCTTTAGTACTTGCTTTATGTTATAATGCGGTTATAATAAAGGAGAACCACGCTTTCAATTTGCTTTAAGGGTTCTTTGATAACAGGAGGTAGTGAGATATGGCGATTAACTTTGTCCGTTTAAAAAATCTATTAAAACAAAACGGGAAAACATTCTATAGCTTACGAAAGGATAAAATAGTCGGCACAGAAACCATTAAAAAATTGCAAACTAATACTGGTTACATAGACACCAGAACCATAAGTAATATTTGCAAGTACCTTAACTGCCAACCCGGGGATATCATGGAGTATGTTCCTGATAACAACACAAAAACCGGGGAATAATTAAAGTAACCCGAAATCCACATCAAGAAAGGAAGTGTTTACAATGCCATTACCACAGGAAAGAATTTATACCGAAGACGATTACAACAACCTTCCGGAAGATGTCCGGGCAGAACTCATTGACGGACAGATTTATTACCAGGCAGCACCAAGCCGGATACATCAAGAAATACTAATGGAACTTGCCGGAACTATTCGTGATTACATTCGTTCCAAAGGTAGTCCCTGCAAGGTCTATCCTGCCTCATTTGCCGTTAAACTGAGTGAGGATAAAAACATCGTTGAACCGGATATAAGCGTTATATGCAATCCTGACAAGCTTACTGACAGAGGATGCACCGGTGCACCCGATTGGATTATTGAAATTGTATCCCCTGGTAATTCCAGCCATGACTATATTCGGAAGTTAAACCTTTATGCTGATACTGGTGTTCGGGAATACTGGATTGTAAATCCAACATAAAAAACAATATTGGTCTATTATTTTGATGAAACTAATCTAGCTCCTAAATCCTACACATTTAATGATAAAGTTAAGACAAATATATATACTGATCTATATATTAATTTTTCAGCTCTTACCCTCTAATTATTCTATATGGCAGCAGGCTTGTTATACTTCTGCTGCCATATATACAAACTCTTAGAGTTCTTCCTGTAATACTTCTTTCTTAATTTGGGATACAAAAAAACTACCACTGATTTTGATAGTTAGTAGTAATGATATAATAATGCTGTACTAGGCAGCAGAATATAGTATAATAAAATGGAGCTGTACACGAATAACGTAACAGCCCCATTTTTTGCGGGTTTTGTATCAAATTTGTATCAATCAACTTACATGCTCTTTGTAACCCCAGTAAAACAAGGGCTTAATCCATTGTGTAAGGCATTAAGGCAATATGTCTTGCTCTCTTGATTGCTACTGTAAGGGCTCTCTGATGTTTTGCACAGTTTCCTGTAATTCTTCTTGGAAGAATCTTGCCTCTTTCTGATACGTATCTCTTTAATTTGTTTACATCTTTATAATCAATTCCAGTGTGATTCTTGTCTGCGCAGAATACGCATACTTTTTTTCTTCTACGGGTGGTCCTTCTCTTCATTGGAGAATCGCCTTTATCGTTTCTGTCATTTCTATTATATGGCATAACTGACCTCCTTATCCGATGAATACTTTATAACATATTCCTATATTATTCTTAATGCTTAATTAAATGGCAATTCCTCATCTAAACCGTCCGGGATGTTCATAAAACCATCTCCCACTGCCTGACTTGGTGCAGGTCTTGAAGCTTGTTGATAACCACCGGATTCACTGCTGGCACTCTTGCTTTCTGCGAATTCCAATTCATCCACCATAATCTGGGTACTATATACCTTCTGCCCTTCCTTGTTGGTATAATTATCATTCTGAATTCTTCCGACAACAACCATCTTTGTTCCTTGCTTTAAGTACTTTTCCACAAACTCCGCCTGCTTTCCAAATACTGTGCAGTTAAAGAAATCTGCTTCCGGGTCACCCGGTCTTTTAAATCGGCGGTCAACAGCAAGTGAAAATCTTGCTATAGCTAAGGAATTCTCTCCTTGAGAGTATCTTATTTCTGGGTCTCTGGTAAGACGGCCCATTAAAATGACTTTATTCATATTAAGGATAACCTCCTTTTATTATGCG
>JAATEU010000323.1 GCA_015655565.1 Clostridiales bacterium | reverse complement strand
GGCCTACATATAGCAAGAACTTGAATATCGTGTAGTATCAATTTTCTAATTAAAGCAGATGCTATCATTCCTGTAGCACCTGTAATAACAACTTTCTTCATATGCTTATCCTCATTTAACATTAGTTGCATTACTTTTAACCTTACTCTTCGACCATAGGAATAATCATATTTCTATCTAATTCCTCTCTGCTTAAAAATGGAGCAAGGTCTTCTAATGGTGCAGATACTAATGTACCGTCTTCCCTTTTTTTAGTAGCTGATTTTGGTTCAAAATTTTGCTGAGTAGAAGCAAAAATTTCGCATATAACCGGACCTTTTTGATTTAAAGTATCATTAAGAATCTCATTCAATTCTTCATTGCTGTGACAAGCCAGATATGGATACCCATAAGCTACTGAAAGTTTCTTTAAGTCAGGAAAACTTAAATCACCACTATCAGGACCAATCCCTACCAAAGGTTCGCCAAAAAAATTCTTTTGCGTTTGCCTTATAGAATGATAACCCCTATTATTAATAACAAATATTTTAATTGGCATCCTATGATGAATAATTGTTTGTAATTCTTGAATATTCATTTGTATACTTCCATCACCTGTTATTAATATTATATCTTGTTTATATTCTGCAACACAGGCCCCAATAGCTGCAGGAAGATCATATCCCATGGAAGCTATTGCAGAATTAATTATAAATCTTTGGCCTTTTTTGATTGTGTAACCATGGCTGCCTACAACACAGGCCGAACCGTTGCCAACCACTGTTATCTGATTCTCTGATAATTGATTACTCAATTCCTTAATAAAGCAATAAACGTTAGTCAAATTTTTATCTGCATAATGTTTATCCATTACAACCGGATAATTTTTTTTCCATGCTTGGCACTTTTCTAACCATTCACTACCGCAAAATAACCGTTCATTAGAGATTCTTTTATCTAACTTTTCTAGTAAATCTTTTGCATCTGCCCATACCGGCATATCCACATGAAGTGTTGGCTTTTTTAATTCTTCACTGTCAATATCATTAACAATTGTATACGCTTTTCTAGCCCAGGTTCCAAAATTGTATCCGACTTGTCTTATACTTAATCGGTTCCCAATGGAAAATACTAGGTCACTATTCTGAACAGCAAAATTACCTGGTCTATCTCCCATAATGCCACCACGTCCTACATACAAAAGATGTTCATCATAAATAGCATCAATACTATCCCATCCGGTTACGACTGGTATATTTAGCTTTTCAACCACTCGTTTAAAGGCATCATAACCACCAGAAATTCTTATTCCATTTCCTGCATATAATACAGGTCTTTTAGACTCTTTTATCTTCGTAATAATCCTTTCAACAATTTCATCAGACACAGAAACCGGAAGCGTCTTATTATATTCTGCTGGGTCATACCCTTCAAGAGAACTTGTCTCAATATATGCCCCTTGGACATTGAGAGGTATATCAAGCCAACAGGGACCCGGTCTCCCTGTTTGAGCTATATGAAGTGCCTTTTCAAGACAATAACGGATTTTATTAGGATCTATCACCATTTCACAATATTTTGTCATACACTCAACTGCTTTTGTTATATCAAATTCTTGATCACCCATAGCCCGAAGATTTAATCCAGTACTTCTTGCAGTTGTATCATAACGAACCTGGCCTGATAAGATAAACATCGGAATTGAATCTAAATAACCACCGACAACACCTGTTATTGCATTAGTTCCACCTGGTCCTGTTGTAACACATACTGCCGCAATTCTATTATAAATTCGTGCATAACTTTCTGCAGCAATAGCGTAAGCCTGTTCATGATGATTATAGATACAATTTAGCCCTTCCTGCCACCCTAAGGAATTATTTAAGTGCATTGCACCTCCACCAGTAACGGTAAAAACATCTGAAATATTATGTTCCACTAAAAATTTAGCAATGTAATCAGAAACTTTCATCTTCATAATTATCCTCCCTATCGTAAGTAAAGTATTAAACAATTAATATTTAACGAAAAGCCCACAATTTGTTAAGTATGAAATTTAAAGGTATCGTAATAATTAAATTTATGATTGGTGCAATACCTGCAGAAATTTTAAAATAATCAACCCATAAATATAATAATATTGTACCAAGAAGAAATGTACTTCCATATGAAACAAAAACTTTTGTATATGATTTTATATGGCTTTTTTTGTTGATATTCTCTTTCCTAAATACATATTTATTATTCCAATAATAAGCATTCGTAACACTAATTACAAACGCAATGAAATTTGAAATGAAATAGTGAATATTAAAAAAATAATAGCATACCCAATATACCACCAGGGAAATAATTGTATTAGATAAACCCACTATACCAAACCTGATAAATTGTATTACTATTTTAAAGAAATCACTTTTATTATAAATACCAAATTTCTCAAGTAGCTTCATTATTTCACAGCTTCCCTTATAATTTTTGCCATATAATTAATTTTCGCATCCGTCATTCCAGGATATACACCTACCCAGAAAGTATCCTTCATGATTCTGTCAGTATTGGTCAATCCACCAACCACTCTATAGCCTTCTTTTCTTTCTCTCATATAATTAAAACATGGGTGTTTAATTAAATTACCTGCAAATAGCATCCTTGTCTGTACACCATGTGATTCTATATATTGTATAACTTTATTTCTATCTACACCTTTTTTGCATGTAATTAAGAAGCCAAACCAACTGGGAGTAGAATTTTCACATGGTTCAGGAAGAATTAATTTATCAACCGTATCATCTAATGCAGCATACAATCTTTCAAAATTATATCTGCGCTTTTCAACAAAACCTGGAAATTTTTTAATCTGAGCACAGCCTATAGCTGCTTGCATATCAGTTGCCTTAAGATTATAGCCAAAATGAGAATAAACATATTTATGGTCATAACCTAATGGCAACTCACCATACTTCTTATCGAATCTATGCCCGCAAAGATTATCCATGCCTGATGGACATATACAATCTCTTCCCCAATCTCT
>JAATEU010000178.1 GCA_015655565.1 Clostridiales bacterium | reverse complement strand
CTTTCAGATTTATTCTATTATTAAGGCAAATCCCATAAATTCATTTCAAATTCTATTTCATGCATTAATGGTATACCATACTCCCCAATCATCGGTATCGACGGTTTAAGTCTTCTTGAAATATCCAAAGCATTATGGTATAGTCGCACCATATCAAAGCCTCTTTTTTGATAGAACTTAATCGCATTTATATTATCGTTTGTCGTTATTAGCTTAAGCCTCATACATCCATGATTTCTTGCAATATCAATCACACGCTTTATTAATTCAGTTCCAATTCCCTGATTTTCATACTTACTATCCAAAGATAATATTTCACATTCGTCATTTGTGATTTCGTATGTTAATAATCCTATAATGGAATTCGATTCATACACCGCTATGCCATCTACTAATGTCATATCTACAATCTTTCCTCGAATTACCATTTCAGAAGAATACCAATTTTCTTGTATGAACTGATTTATTGCTGACCGATTTTGTTCATTAATATTCTGGAATATCATAATCTCACCCCTTTACTATGCCACGGCTCCCTGTGCCCTTATGATTATGGGAGCACGCTAGTATTTCATACTAAACAGCTGTATCAATCAAACTATGAAACCAAGACTGATTCAAATGTTTTTCTAAAACCTGAACCGCTTCCTCAAACTCATTATTAAAATCAGAAAATGTCTCACTTTTCAAGGCATGGAAGCCTAAATCCATATATAATTTTACTGCTTTATAACTCCAGGGCTGTGTATGCAGGTACACTGGATTTTCCCCATTTACAGTAAATATCCTCATTGTTTCAGCCAATAACGCTCGTCCTATTCCGTTAGACTGCACAGATGGGTTTACAGCAAGCCAATGGACAGAGGCCACCTCTTGGCTATCTTTCAAGTCATGCCAAGCCATACAAGTACCTACTGGAATGTTATTCGAATCTAAAACAAATATACAACGTTCATATAATTTCTCTTTTCGCTCGAAGTATTCCTTTTTAAAATAATCCTCAACCTGTTCCCTTGTCATGAATTCAAACTCACCAATAGATAATTCAATATCAACCCAAAGACCTTCATCCCCATCCACATACATTTTGAATGTATAACCATCGGGGAGTGAGGTTAATGCATTCTCATTTATCTTCGTACATTTCATTAACAGATTTTTACATGGAATTGATTTATCTAACATAAGTATCATCTCCTTATTTCATTTGTGTGTCCGCCTATCAACAACTTTAAAGGCAAAATACTAAAGTATTCATCCCACAAACATAGCCATGGTCAATATCCATTTTATCGTAATTTGATAAGTGCCACTCTAAAAACTGTCTGGCATTATTTTTCTGCAGCTGCCAGCCTGAATACAAATCTAATAGTGTTTGGAACTGCTGAAAATCCTTTTCTTCAAATGGTCTTATATACAATTTTTCTGTACTTATATAGATTGACGGAACACCTTGACCCAGTCCGAAATGATTTGATAGAATTCTCAGTATTTCATCCTTTGTATCCTTGCCTGCATCGGTTCTCACTAAAGTATAAAATCCACTCTTAGCATATTTGTCGTAGTTCTCTTTACTATTTACTTTAGCCAAACACGCCTTAAAATTCTCCATTGTTTTTTGAGGAGACTTTGATTGCATAATCTGTTTCTTTATAAAAACCTTATCCGGGTCATCTCGGTCAAAAAATTTCTCTACTGACATTTCCTGTGGCGACAGCATAACAGCCACCTGATGATAGTCTGCAATTTCATGCAATAAATCAAGTGGTATATTTGTATCGGCAATTACTTTCTGGTTCTGGGAAATACGAATCAGTTCAGCAACTTTATACTCAGCCGCTTCCTGCGAACATCCCAGTGTTCATTTTTCATATTCTTCTGGTGTTCTGTTCAAGAATTCCTGCCAATCTTTCATTGTCTGAAAATAACACAAATTAGGCTGACGTTCTGGAACTATTATCTCATCTGCTACCCTGGAGTGATAATTTTCCCCACATTGAACCAATCCATATTTCTCTGCCAGTACTGCAACCATAGTTGACTTACCTGCATATGCTGTCCCAGTAATAAACATCACATTGCTTAAGTAGTGTTTAAGAATACTATTATCTATCTTCATATTACGGTCTCCTTTCCTATACAACAAATAAACCTATGCTCTTTGCATAAGCTATACCGGCTATTCGTTAATTAAAATTCATTAGAGTATTCTATTATTGTTGAATAAATAGTGACACCACATGTTGCTTTCCTCCATAGTTTTCATTTACCTTTGCATCTACAGCAAATCTTCTAATCTTCAGACTTTGCAAAATTCTTCCGGATAATAACCAAAGATGGTACCATAACAAGAAAGCGCTTCAATGATGGAAGAGTATGAACTTTAAACCAGAAAATAGAGATATAGAGATCTACACTCTGGATGAGAGGCAAAAGCTTCTAGTCCACTCTAACTTGACTATGACCCTTCACTACTTACGTGATGTAACTCCTAAGGAGGATTGCTACGAAGATGGTAGATGTCCTAGACCGCTAAATACTGGCTTGCATACACTTGCATACGAATTTTTTAAAATAAAAAATCTCCAAACATTTGATTTACCGGTGTTTAGAGACTCTTCTAAGAGAGGCGACAACCAGATTTGAACTGGTGATCAGGGTGTTGCAGACCCATGCCTTACCACTTGGCTATGTCGCCACATCTATACTGTTGTATACATCAATACTTTTCTATCCGTAAAGCCACCATATTCACCCACCCCACAACAACTTGTCAACATCAATAGCAGCACTTTATATTTATTATCGTTTAAAACGAAATGAAGTTACGAATTGTTATTTTAATGCTCTTATCTTCATGGCTTAATAATTATTTTACGAATAACTCCCCGAGTTGGACTCGAACCAACAACCCCACGGTTAACAGCCGTGTGCTCTACCATTGAGCTATCGAGGAAGAACATTAACATTCTAATACTTTGAACTTAAAAAGTCAAGGATTTTTTGAATGTATTTTTAAGTTTTATATATTGTTTGAATTATTTATATTTCTAATACATTACTTGAAGTTTTACTAATCAAAATTTTTATATAAAGCTTTTTTTAATAAAATAAATTCATGATTAATAAAAATTAAATATAAACTTGTAACCCGATAGCTACTTCTGACTATATTACACCTTAATAAAATTACATACAATAAAAAATATAATTATTTCAATATCATATATTACCATCAGTTGTTAAGTAATTGATTCCTATTTTTAATCCGATATATTCAATATAGAAACACATCATTTTAGAAATTATGTTGTATTTTAGCCAATAGTTATAATTTATCTTAATCCTATCTAAATGTCAATAGACAATTACAATTGCACTATTGAATATAACTCATCTTTTTGATCCTGATTTATTCCAATATATCTAAGTGTGATATTTGGAGAACTATGATTAAAAGTATCCATGATTAATCCAATATTATATTTAGATATTTTATAAGTCCAATAGCCCCAGGTTTTCCTTAAGCTATGGGTTCCAAAATTTTCTATTCCAATAATGCCGGCAGCTTCCTTTAACACACGATAAGCCTGTATTCTCCCTATATATCCGCCTTTTTGGCTTTTAAATAGATAATCTTTTTTCGTCAGATGCTCAGATTTTACATACTTAATCAGACATTCGCGTAAAGTATCATTCAGTTTTATCTTTTTTCACTTAGTGGTTTTTTTTTCTTTTAAAATAAGATATTCCTTAAAACTCCATTCATTTAGAAAAATATCATCTGCTCTCAATGAAATAATATCGCCGATTCTTAATCCTGTATTAATCCCAAATTTAAATATTAATGCGTATTTGGGATTCCCTCCATTTAAATATTGATATAATTGATTAATCTTTTTCTTATCCCTGATGGGTTCTACTGTCATAATTTTCTTCCTCCAAATGTAACATTTTAATGCTATATCGGATAATAATTACATGTATAAATACAAATTTATCAGATATAAGATAACAATTATAACTTAATCTCACTTATTTTTAAACTATCGCATTCAAAAAAAAATACAACATAATTTCTATATTGTTACATTTTGCATTTGTTAATATTTACTATCAGTTGGCTAATGCATAAAAGGAGGTAAGATATGTTTGAGACTAACGCAAAACAAGACATTTTTGACAAACATGGAACTTTATTACTGGCTAAAGATTATAAGATAACCAAAGATATGATAGCTAGGCTCAACAAATTGGGAATTTCATTAGAAATATCTGACATTGTGGAAAAAAATAAAAATTCCCCGTTTTTTGTTAATTCCATGACTATAATAAACAGTTTTGAAAATAAAATAGAATTTAAAAACCACAATCTTATATCATCTGTAAATAAAATACTAATTTCAATAATTTTTGAATCAAAAAAGGAACCCTGGTGGATTTTCATAAATGGCTTAAGTAATTACCTGGAATGGCTTTATACCCATTCTATTAATGTATCCATTATTTCTATGTTAATAGCCAAGCAATTAACCTATAGTGATAAGGCAATAAGAAATATCGGCATCGGTGCCATTTTACATGACATAGGAAAACTTCTGATTCCTAAAGATATTATACAAAAAACTGAAGAATTAAATAATTTTGAAAAAACATTGGTACGCCAGCATTGTGAATTAGGTATGCATTCTTTAGAAACATATTCCCTCCCACAAGAATATTTGGATATTGTATTGCAACATCATGAACGTCTTGACGGTAGTGGTTATCCAAACGGGTTGAAGGAAGACGAAATAAGCCTCAATGCCCAGATTGTAATGGTTGCAGATGTTATCGATGCCTGTACAACCTATTGTCCTAACAGAGCCAGTGTAGGTATCCGTGATATAATAAAACAGTTAAGGCAGGATAACGCAAAATATTCTCAGGATATTGTCAGCATTTTTGAAGAAGTAATCAAATAAAAATAATAGGTTATTTATAAGTAAAATCAGACTATTTAACTAATAAAACAACTGTTGCAATTATTCTATACCAATAAAAATAAATTCAATTTAGTTCCGTTCTCCCTTTCTGACGAAATTTTTTATATGAATTACAGAGTTTTGCAACAAAAAACATCATAAAACAAATCAAATACAATTCGTCTTATGATGTCCTCCATCAATATGCCTTGACAACTATACATAGATATTTTATCCGTTTTACAAATTCCATTTTGGTCAAGCCCTCGACCTATTAGTATTGGTCAGCTCCATGCATTGCTGCACTTCCACCTCCAACCTATCCACCTCG
>JAATEU010000160.1 GCA_015655565.1 Clostridiales bacterium | reverse complement strand
GAAGGAAGCCGCCATATTAGAATATGGTTCCATGGGACGTATGGGATATGCCTGGGAATGGTTTGAACAGAAATGTATAGCTGATAGAAGCAGACTTTATTCTACCCATATAAGTGAAACGGACATTGCACTGGGAAAAACCGGACGGTTGGAAGATGCAATTTCAGAAATTATCCGAAGGGACAGCCCCAAAGCTGTTTTTATTATTCCGTCAGCCATACCGGAAATGATAGGGATTGACCTGGAAGCAGTATGCGAAGAAATGAAACCCCTGTGCCAAAACATTCCCCTGCTGGTGTTCAAAAGCGGAGGTTTTAATGTAAATTTCCATAAAGGTATCGAACATGCGTTAATAAACTTATGCAGACATCTGCCGGGGAAAGCTGAAATTTCAGCTCCGCCTGTCTATAATATTATCGGATCATCTGCCGATTTATATAAATTTCAGGCTGATGCAGGAGAAATAACAAGAATCCTGGAGGGAACCTTTCATATGAAACCCTTATGTATCCTGACGTCCGGCACAAGTATTACGGAGATTGAAAATATGGGAGCTGCCCGCATTGATCTTGTTATCCGGTATGAAGGGATTCCGGCAGCACAGATATTGGAAGAACAATTTGGGACACCCTATGTATATGGAAGGCCGTACGGATATACGGGAACGGTGGAATGGCTGAAGGAAATAGCAAAAAAGCTGGATATGACAATGAACCGGGAATTTGTGGATAAGGAAATGGAAGAGGGTAAAATGCTGCAAAGCTATTGCAAACAGTTATTCAGCCCCCATACCCTAAAGTCGGGGATATCCATAGGAGGCAACGAAGATGTGGTAAGGGGAATATTATCCTATGCCTGTAATGAATTATATATGACAAAAGGCTTATGCTGGACGGATGACAGCAAAAGAGCAAGTACGGATATACCATATTGGACGGAAAACGAATGGAGCAGGCATATAAATAGAGATTTGCAGGGTTTCCTTATGGCAGACAGCAGGATTTTATCAAAAGCCGGCCGGAATAATTTAATGCAGATTGAACGCGGCTTAAATGATTGGGAATTTAACATATATGATTGCCCCTTCCTTGGATTTCGGGGTGCCATGAATTTAAGTTCTTTGTGGTTTAATGAAATATATAGGAACAGGTGAACCCGGGAAGAAAATTATCTGAAAATTCCCGGCTGCTTCCCGGTGCAGTGGGGGTTCTTTCCCGGAAAATCTCCCGGCTGCATTGGAAGCTGCCGGAAACTTTTGCATAATTTTCCTTCTCATGTTTTTTCTGATATATGAGAAATGGAAATTGACAAAAGAGTTTAAATTATGTATATTTAATTTATTAATAACCTATAGAAATAGTATGGAAAATAAAGATCTTATTTTTCATACCCTGATTAAGCAATGACATACAAAAAACGGTGGAACAATTAACCCGGTACAAGCATTTTCAGACACGCTCTAATGTGAAATAAAATACCTGCATATGGTGAGTAAGAAAGAGGAAGAAATATGGGAGAAAAAGCATATAAAGAAGCACTTGGTTTTCAGACCAGGGCAGTACATATAGGAAATGAGCCGGACAAAGATACCGGAGCCATTAAAAGGCCGATTACCATGGCAAACAGCTATGAGCTGCCTTATGATCCCTCTGTTTTAAACTGGAGCGGTGCAGATAAAAACCTGTATACCAGAAATGGGGGTTCCAACCAGCAGTACCTCCAGGAAAAGATCGCTTCCCTGGAAGGCGGGGAGGATTGTGTTGTTCTGGCTTCCGGTGTGGCGGCATTATCGGGGCTGTTTTTTGCCTTGTTACAAAGCGGTGACCATGTGGTGTTTTCCAGCGTTACCTATATTGCGGTATACCGGCTTTTAAATGAATTATTAAATAATAAATTTGGGGTGGAAACAACTATTGCGGATACGTCGGATTTAGAAGCGGTAAAAAAAGCAATTAAACCGAATACCAAATTAATTCATATTGAAACACCGGGAAATCCGACCTTATCCATTGCTGATATAGAAGCAATAGCCGGAATAGCACAGGAACATGGGATATTGCTGTCCGTGGATAATACGTTTGCTTCCCCTTATAATCAAAGACCAATCGAATTTGGTGCGGATTTTTCCGTGGAAAGCCTGACAAAATACATTAATGGACATGGGGACGCCATGGGTGGTTCCATTGTTGGAAAGAAGAAATATTTAGATATTATCCGAACCCAATCCCAAATAAATTTAGGCGGAACCATAAGCCCCTTTAATGCCTGGCTGATTATGAGGGGTGCGGTAACCCTGCCCTTAAGGATGAAACAGCATAATGAGAATGCCCTGAAGGTTGCCCGTTATCTTGAAACGGTGCAGGGAGTAAGATTCGTGGCATATCCGGGTTTAGAGAGCCATCCGGGCCACGAAACGGCAAAACGCCAGATGCATCCGGGTTATGGCGGTGTATTGTCCTTTGGATTAAAGGCGGACCATGATACCCATAATAAATTTGTGAGTTATTTAAAAATCATAACTTCTGCAGTTTCCTTAGGTGATGATGAAAGCTTAATCGCATTTTTAGGAGAAAATGATGAACGCCAATATCTATATCCAAAAGAATTCCATGAGGGATTTTTCCGTTTCAGCGTGGGAATTGAGGATGCGGAGGATATTATTGAAGATTTAAGACAGGCCTTTTACAAAACAGGACTGAAGCAATAACTAAAGAGTGATATATTATCTCAATGTGGAAAAATATAGTTTCTATTCAGGCTATTCTATTTTTGAATAGGACCTGGAAAATTGAAAGGTACAGGTGTTGATGTGATTAACAAAAAGAGAATGACGGATGAATTCCGTAAACTGGTTTCCATTGATTCGGCATCCTTTCAGGAAAGAGAAATGGCAGATGTATTAATGAAATATCTGCAGGAGCTGGGCTTTGAAGCCACTGAGGACGGAGCAGGCGGATATTATAATGGAAACGCAGGAAATATCTACGGCTTTTTAAAAGGGGATTTAGACGGTGCCCCAATTCTTTTTTCCGCCCATATGGATACGGTGGAACCGGGTAAAAATAAAAGAGCGGTAGTACATCCGGACGGAACAATAACAAGTGACGGAAATACTGTTTTAGGTGCGGATGATCTGGCGGGAGTGGTTGCCATACTGGAGGCAGTGCGTACCATTAAGGAACAGGGACTGCCCCATAGAAGCATAGAAGTCCTGTTTACCATTGCGGAAGAAGTATATATCAGGGGAAGTGAAGTCTTTGATTATAAGTTAATAAAAGCGAAAGAAGCCTATGTCCTTGACCTGAGCGGCCCGGTAGGTACTGCGGCATTAAAGGCACCTACTTTAATTTCCTTTACGGCTAAGTTTATTGGAAGGGCATCCCATGCCGGTTTTGCACCGGAACAGGGGATCCATGCGATTTCTGTTGCGGCTGAAGCAATTACAGGAATCAGACAGGGCAGGATTGATGAAGAAACAACTGTAAATGTGGGAACAATTGAAGGCGGACTGGCAAGAAACATCGTTCCTGAAAACTGCATCCTTATGGGTGAAGTCCGCAGTTTAAACCATGAAAAAACACGGACAGAGATTTTAAGGATTGAACATATCTTTAAGGAAATATCCCAAAAGCGGGGGGCTGTATTGGAATTTGATACTTCTTTTGGGTGCATTGCTTATGAGGTAGACAGGGAACATCAGGTAGTTAAGCGGTTTGAAAAAGTCTGCATGGAGTTGGGTTACAAAACAGATTTTGTAGCTACCTTTGGCGGCAGTGATAATAATAATTTTTTAAGGAATGGAATAACAGGTATCGTTTTAGCCTGCGGAATGAATGAAGTGCATTCCTGTAAGGAATATACCCATATGGATGAATTGGAAAAATGCGGCAATCTTACCTTAAAACTAATGACTTGACGTACCGTTGTAAAAGGAATATACTGGAACAAGCAAGAATTACATACTGAATCAGTAGGAAAACAATGAATTGGAGCTGGCTGTATGGGAGAAATAATACTGGAATTGCAACGGATAAAGAAAAGTTTTGGGAATATCCAGGTATTAAAAGGTATCAGCATGACGGTACAGAAAGGCGAATTCATAACCTTTTTAGGTGCTTCCGGATGCGGGAAAACAACTACACTCCGAATTGTGGCAGGGTTAGAAACTCCGGATGAAGGAAGCATCATTTTAAATGGCGAGGATGTTACGGAAAAAGAACCGGATAAGAGGGATGTAAATACCGTATTCCAAAGTTATGCCCTGTTTCCCCATATGGATGTGGCTTCTAATATAGGGTATGGATTAAAACTTAAAAAATTATCCAAGGAAATAATAAAAAAGAAAGTATCGGAGGTCCTTGAACTGGTGCAGCTGGAAGGCTTTGAAAAACGCAGGCCTGCTGAATTAAGCGGCGGACAGAAGCAAAGGGTTGCCATAGCCAGGGCAATTATCAATAATCCTAAAATACTCCTGTTGGATGAACCCCTGGGGGCACTGGATTTGCAGCTTCGAAGGCAGATGCAGCTGGAACTGAAAAAACTGCAGAAAAAGCTGGGCATTACTTTTATTTATATTACCCATGACCAGGAAGAAGCAATTAATATGTCCGACCGTATTGCTGTCATGAAAGACGGCATTTTAGAACAGATAGGAACACCGGATGAAGTTTATCATACGCCTTTTACAAGTTATGTTGCTAAATTTGTTGGAAATGCAAATGTAATTGATGCCACGGTAACTTCCATAGAAGAGGATAAAATGATTGCAGCCATAGGAAATGACAGCATTGCGGTCAAAAAACCGGAAAGGGTTTATGATATCGGGGAAACCATTACCCTGGCGGTACGGAGTGAAAATATCTTAGTAAATGAAGAGATGGAATATTCCCTTCCTTCAAAAGTATTGGAAAAATCCTTTGCAGGGGGATTGCTCAGGATGGTATTCCAACTGGAAAATAAAGAAGAGCTGGTAGCCAGCCGCCATGGAATTAATTTTAACATTCATATGGGCGATAGTGCCAGAATAGGATGGAATAAAGACAGTGCGGTAATTGTTAAAAAATAAAGAAAGGAAATAAGAAGTGAGAAGAAAGAGAAAAAAACAAAATAAATTTCTTTGGCTGACTCTGGTACCAATTTATCTTTTTACCTTTTTGTTTGTTTTCATTCCCTTTATTTATTTGGTGGTTTTAAGCTTTTTAACAAGGGCAGAAATATGGGGTACGGTAAACCGGTTTACAACCGTAAACTACTTAAGGATCCTGGAACCCTTATATTGCAATACCTTTTTGTCCTCACTGCAGTTAGCACTTACGGTTACCTTTTTTATTATCCTTTCAGGTTACCCGTTTGGGTACTTTATGGCAAAACTTCCCAAGAACTGGAAAAGCAGAATGATGATGCTTCTTATGATTCCATTCTGGACCAGCGGACTGATACGGTTATACGGGTGGATTATTGTTTTTCGGAGCAATGGTACCTTAGACCGGATACTGATGGGATTACATATTACTGCGAAACCCTTAAAATTGTTATATTCTTATCCGGCGGTTGTTGTGGGTATGATTTATGTACTGGTACCTTTTATGATATTGGCGGTATATTCCAGTGTGGAAAAAATGGATTGGACTTTGGTGGAAGCCGCCCGGGATTTAGGGGCAGGCAGAATAAAAGCTTTTATAACGGTAACCTTCCGGCTGACTCTTCCCGGACTGCTTTCCGGAGTCGTATTAACCTTTATTCCTTCCATGGGACTTTTTTTCGTAGCCGATATTTTAGGCGGAAATAAAATTGTACTTGTGGGAAATGTAATTCAGGAGCAGCTGACCAAAGGACGGAATCTTCCCTTTGCCGCAGCCTTGTCTGTTATACTCATGATACTGACCTCTCTCATAATCGGTTTATACCGGAAGTTGGCAGATACAAAGGAACTGGAGGGATTGTTTTGAAAAACAGGACGAAGCTTCCATTTATATATTTGACCGTATTTATGGTCATTACCTATATTCCTATTGTACTGACCGTAATCTATTCCTTTAACGAATCTAAGATTTCTTCCGTCTGGGGAGGCTGGTCCTTTTCCTGGTATCAGGAACTGTTTCGTGACAGGGATATGAAGGAAGCCCTGATAAACAGTCTGATCTTGGCTTCACTGAGCTGCTTATCGGCGGTCTTTATCGGTACCCTTGGTGCTTTAGGGATGAGTAAAATAAAGCGGAAGTCAAACGGAATTGTAGAATACTTTTCCATGATTCCGATTATGATTCCTGAAATTATATCAGGTATGGTTTTTTTGGCTGCTTTTTCTTTTATGGGCTTGCCTTTTGGAATGACTACCTTAGTTATTGCACATACCTCTTTTTGTATTCCGTACCTGTTTATGATGGTGAAGGCAAGCCTGGCGGGAATGGATAAAAACATAGAAGAAGCTGCCAGGGATCTTGGGGCCTCCCCCGTACGTGTGTTTTTTGACATTACCCTGCCTTTAATCCGGCCGGCTGTATTATCCGGAATGCTATTGTCCTTTGCCATGTCCTTTGATGATGTGGTAATCAGTATTTTTGTAACCGGCCCTAAGGTAAATACATTACCGATTAAAATTTATACCAGGTTAAAAACCGGTGTTACACCGGAGATTAATGCCCTGGCAAGTATTATGTTAACTGTTACAATAATTTTGCTGGTTATATCGGATCAAATCCGGAGAAGGCATATGTAGCACTAAAAAATAAGCAAAAATAATAGGGGTATTCAATCGGGAGAAATGGAGGATATGAAAATCAATGAAAATTTTTTTTGCAATAAT
>JAATEU010000044.1 GCA_015655565.1 Clostridiales bacterium | reverse complement strand
AGCTTATATATTCATACCATAGTGATGAAATCAAACCGAAAGCCGGGGTGATAAGTGCCAACCAGGTCAATATACTGTTTATGTCAAGAAAGGCCATGCAGGATTTCTTCCGAAAAGGACAGGAAGATGGAATCCGTTCTTGCATCGACAAGGTGACTCTTCAGTTGGTAGTGGATGAATTTATAGGTAAAAATAATATCAATATGTATGATATTGGAAAAACCCTGAACTTACGGTGGAATTTACTGCGTTATTTTAAGATTGGAGGAAAGGAAAATATGGGAGACAGAGTAGGAGAATTAAGGCAGATATTAAAAGAAAAAGTGATGTCGGATACTTATATCGGTCTGGCTGACGACGATGAATTTTATTTTGCCTGCGGGCAGTTAGGTACTTATCTGGCGCTGCAAAGTGAAGCAAAGAATCAGGCGCATGATGCTTATGAAAGCTTTTTCTATACCAATAATGGGAAGCGGTTAAAAAAAGTTCTTGAAGATGCTTATCGGACTTATAATCATAAAATTTTTATAAATTATAAAAAAGCGAATTCTTTGATTGCCATGGTGATGGGATATGATACGGATTCTAAGATTAAGACAGATTTGCTGTTGGCAGGTCTAAGTACACCAAACCTATTAATGGAAAAAAATGAGAAGTCAGGGGGAAACGATAATGGAAATGAAAAATAGAGTATACGGAATTGCAGGAATTAAAAGTATAATGTCTAATTGGAATGCAGATTTTACCGGCAGGCCAAAAACAATCAGCAAGGGAGACATTTTTGGAAGTGACAAGGCCTTTAAGTATCCTATCAAAAGGATGTGGGAAAATAACGGGGAAAAAGTACTTTATATGAAATCTTACCGTATTGAAAAGGACAAGCTTCAGCCGTTGCAATTAAGTGAACGTTACCAAAAAATCTTTGAAACAGAAATTAATGATAAAACACCTTCGGAAACAGTGTTAAAAAATCTGTTTTCAGCTATTGATGTGTTAAACTTTGGGGCTACCTTTGCAGAAAAGAAACAAAATATCAGCATTACCGGCGCTGTTCAGGTGGGACAGGGTTTTAACCAATATGTGGATACTTTTGTAGAAGTACAGGACATTTTATCGCCGTTCCGTAATTCCCAAAAAGAGGATGCGGATGCTTCTTCTTTGGGTAAAAAAATTGTTTCAGATGAAGCGCATTATGTTTATACGTTTTCTATCAATCCGAAAAATTACGAAGTTTACAAAGGAATTGTTCCGGATTTTGAAGGCTATACCCTGGAAGCTTATGAGAAATTAAAACAAGGCTGCCTTGTTGCTGCAACCGGTTTTAATACGAACAGCAAATCCGGCTGTGAAAATGAATTTGCAATTTTTATCGAAGTAAAAGAGGATTGCCAATTATATCTGGCTAATCTGGATCAATATCTTTCTTTTCAAAAGTCAGAAAACGGAAAGGATATCATAGATATAACCGGATTAAAAGAATTACTGAACAAAGTGGAATCTCAGATTAAGAGGATAGATTTGTACTATAATCATATGACTCTTGAAATAGACGGAAGCGGAATCAATTGTTCGGAACATGATATTTATGATAAGGTTTATTAATCAGGACAGGAGAGGATATGATGCAGGAAAAGGCTTTAAGATTTCAACTTTCCGGGAAAACGGCAATGTTTAAAAAGCCTGATGTTAATACTTATGCATATTTTACCTATAATAATATCCATAAAGTTGCACTATTGGGCCTGTTAGGAGCTGTTATCGGTTTAGGCGGATATGCGCGGCAAAAAAAACAGGAATCCTATCCGGAATTTTATGATAAATTAAAACACTTAAAAATTTCCATTATACCGGATTTAAATAAACACGGTATTTATGCAAAAAAAATTCAGACCTTTAACAATAGTGTTGGTTATGCCTCATTTGAAGAGGGGGGGAATCTGGTAGTAAGGGAACAATGGCTGGAAGATCCTTCCTGGACTATTTATCTTTATGATGATAAAAGCAGTGCGTTTGAAGAGGTAGCTGATGTGCTTAGGAACCAAAAAGCAGTATATATTCCTTATTTGGGAAAAAATGACCATCCGGCTTGTATTACGGATGTACAGAAGGTGGAAATTAAAAAATCAAAGGAAAGACACATTCATTCCCTGGTAGTCGGAGAAGAAGTTGAAACAGTAACGGAAGATTTTTTTGTCACTCCATACTATTTTAAAGAAATTGCACCAATCGGAATGAAGGAAACCTATAATTTTTACGAATTTGCACCGGCTATACTTACAAATAACACATATATATTTAATGAAGAAAAACAGAATATATACCGGGATGGAGAATCTGTGGTGTTTTTCTATTAGGACAATGTAAAAGTAAACTGCAAACTGCAAATAAAAAAGGGTTTGCAGTTTTTAATATGACTTATTCGCTTTCGGAATTTGTTATATTGCATTAGTTTTAGAATACAGGTAAAAATCAGTCATGAATAATTCACTTTAGCCAGATAATCTGACTGTTAAGGAGGAGAAGAGTGGAACGCTATATTGATATAACAGCTTATATAGAACATGCAGATACGATTTATGCCCATACAAATGGAAGTGATGTACCGGAAACCTTACAGGAACACAATAATTGTACAAAAAGATATTATGAAAAAATCGACAGTGAGAAAAAAATAAGTGAAAAAGTTAGAATTTTGCTTGAATCCATACAAAAAGACGCAACAAAATTAATGTCGGATAAAGAGAAGGAATTAATTTTTGAAATGTTCCGGAGTGCAGTTTTTCTTCATGATTTAGGTAAAATTAATCCTAATTTCCAAAGGGAGAAAATGAATAATATCAGGTATCGTAATACAAAACATAGAAGCAGTGAGCACGCATTAATTTCTTCTCTGTTATTTATTGATTTATATTATGAAAGGATATGGAAGGAAAAATTAACCGGCACAGTTGTATTTTTAAACAGTTTTGCTTATGTTATCTCAAGACATCATACCTATTTAGATGATTTTAATATTTCTGATTTTACAAAAAAATTAGATGAAGTAAATGATATAGATTATTATAAAGATTATATTAATCAGGACAGAATGTCATTATTGCAGGAAAAAGCCTTTGTGACTTTAAATAATCACAGAGAGATAATGCTTAATTATAAGATTGACGAAGAAAATTATTATATATTAAATAAATTATTATATACCATGATTGTATCTTGTGATTATTATGCCACCTACGAATATATGAATAGGGAAGAAGTACATATTGGGGGACTGCAGGAGAGAAAATTACTTCGTAAAAAATATGAAAATACGGAGACTGTTAAAAAAATACGTGCATATCAAAAGAATAAAATTGTTTTAAACATAAATGATATTAACCGTCTGCGATCGGATATATTTTTGGAAGCGGAAAAAAGTATGAAAGAGCACAAAGAAAAGATGATTTATTATCTGGAAGCTCCGACAGGGAGTGGAAAAACCAATACTTCCATCAATCTTGCATTAACACTGTTGGAAGAAAATACAAACCTAACCAATATCTTTTATATTTTTCCATTTAATACATTAGTGGAACAGACGGCGGATAGTTTCTCATTTCTAAAAGAAGGAGAAGATTTCATCCGTGTGAATTCCATTACACCCATAGTATCAAAAGAAGAACTGAAAAATGCAAAGCAAGAGCAAGTGGATTATGATAAAGTCTTATTAGACTATCAATTTATGCATTACCCTATTGTACTGACATCCCATGTCAATTTATTTTCCGCTTTATTTGGAACAGGCAGAGAAGCAAACCTGTGGCTGCAGCGGCTGTGTAATTCAGTTATTATATTAGATGAAATTCAGGGCTATAAAAATGAAATATGGCGTATGATGATTGAAATGCTAAAAAGATATGCTGAAATATTTCAGATTAAACTAATCCTTATGTCGGCAACCCTGCCTAAATTGGATAAGCTTCTTGGATATGAGAAGGAAAGGGAAGCTTTTGGAGAATTATTGCCTAATAAAAAGCAATATTTTTCTTATCCTCTCTTTAAAAACCGAGTTTCCATACATTATGAACTTTTGGAGCAAGGTAAAATAGAATTGGAAAAGCTGGTTGATTTTGTAATCCGTCTTCATCGGGAAAATTCTGAAAAACAAATTCTTATAGAGTTTATTAAAAAAACAACGGCCAGGGATTTTTATAATGTACTAAAAGAAATATTCCGTAATGGTATGGAGGAAAAAAAGAGAAAAGAATTTTTAATGGAAATCACCGGAGACGACAATAAGTATTTCAGAAAAAATGTAATTGCCACGATAAAGACGGGCAGGCCTATGATAATAGTGGCAACACAGGTAATTGAAGCCGGAGTAGATATTGATACGGATCTGGGTTTAAAAGATATCTCAACAATAGATTCAGAAGAACAGTTTATAGGTAGAATAAACCGTTCATGCAAGAAAAAAGAAAGTGGGGAAGTTTGGTTTTTTGATTTGGACGATGCCAAAAACATCTATTCCGGGGATATTAGAACGGAATACAACCTGCATCAAAAAGAAATGAGAAAAGTTTTAGAAGCTAAGGAGTTTAGCGGTTATTATAGCCAGGTCTTAGCCCAGCTGAAAATAAATAGTGATGGATATAATGCAAAAAACATCCGGAATTTTTTCGATATATTAGGTATGCTGCAATTTAAAGAAGTTGAGAAGAAGCTGCGGTTAATTGATCAGAAGAATTATCAGATATTTCTTAATTATGAGATAGAAATCGAAGGGAAAGCAGTAAAAGGAAGTGAAGTGTGGGAGGCTTATAAAAAACTTATATTGAATAAGTCATTAGATTATGCAATAAAACAAATACATCTTTCCGCAATCCGTGATGAAATGCAGCTGTTTCTTTTTAATATAACGGTTTACGGAAATGATAAAGTTATGAAGGCGGCAGAAGAATTCGGTGGTTTATATTATTATGAAAATGGATATGAATTTATGGAAGATGGGAAATTTAACCGAAAAAAATTTGAAGACTATAATAAGGATGTGTGTTGGTAATGGTAAATGGAACAATAGTGAATTATTATCTGCATTGCAAACGTCAGTGCTGGTTATTTTATAATAAAGTAAATTTGGAGGATAATTCTGAGGATGTACATATCGGACGTATTTTGCATGAACTAAAAAATGATGATAAACAGTCGGAAATCGCAATTGATAATATTAAGGTAGATAAGATTACAAATGAGTATGTGGTAGAAATCAAGAAGTCGGATGCGGATATGGAGGCAGCAACAACACAGCTGGAATATTATCTGTATGTGCTAAGAAAAAAAGGAATTGAGCGAAAGGGAAAATTGCAGATTATAGAAAAGAATGTAACGGATCATAAAATCCATGTGATTGAATATAGCAGCTCAATGGAACAGAAAATGGAAAGCCTGATTCGGGAAATCGAAACTTTTTTAGATGAGGAAATACCGCCGGAAGCAGTATTAAAAAAAAGATGTAAACGGTGTGCCTATTATGAATATTGTTTTATATAAAAAGCTTATTGAAATACTAATAGCACAGAAGCTAATAATTGATGCTAATAAATAATAGGGAGGATAATATGCAGGAAGAAACACGTTATATTTTTTCGAAAGGTGAATTATCCCAAAAGGATTTTTCTATCAAATTTCAGAATGAAAGAGGCAATAATTATATACCGATTAGGGATGTTAAAGAATTATATTGTTTTCAGGATACTACCTTTAGTACGAAATTTTTAGGAATGCTATAAAAAGCAGGAGTAATCATACATTATTTTGATTACTATAGTCACTACATCGGGACCTTTTACCCAAAAGAATATTTAATAAGTGGGAAACTGGTGATTAAGCAGGCTGTCAAATGGGAGAATAACCGTATTGATATTGCCCGTGCAATAGTACTCGGAATAGCAAAAAATATAGGAAGCTTACTATACCATTATTACAGGCATGATAAGAAAGAGTTAAAGGAGTACATAGACTGGCTTAAGAAAGATATTCCTGCTATATTGGAAAAATCAAGGAGTATTAATCAGATACTTATGGCAGAGGGAATCATTTGGTCGAGATTTTATGATAGTTTTAAATTTTTTTTACCAGAAGATTTTATTATGAACAAAAGAGTAAGAAGGCCGCCGGATAATCCCATGAATGCTTTGGTATCATTTGGAAATACCTTGCTTTATACAAAAACAATCACGCAAATTTATCATACACATCTGAATCAGGAAATTTCTTTTTTACATTCGCCAAGCGAAGGGAGGTTTTCTTTGTGTTTGGACTTAAGCGAGGTCTTTAAACCGATTATTGTATTTAAAACCATATTTGACTGTGCCAACAATCGAAAACTTCAAATAGAAAAGCATTTTGTCAAAGAATATAATTATTGCTTATTAAATGATGACGGACGAAAAATTTTTGTTAAGGAATTTGATGCAAGAATGAATCAGATTTTTGAACATCCCGGATTAAGAAGAAAAATTACCTATAAGCAGGCAATCAGGTTAGATGGATATAAATTGATTAAATATATAATGGAAGATAAACAATTTATACCCTTTAGTCTGGATGATAAGATGTAAGCAAGTAATTAGGTGAAATCTACAATATTATTAATATGGATTAAAACTTTATTTGTGTTTAGCAACCGCTATTTTTTTATGTAAATAGATTATTTTAATTTTTATAAACAATAAATTGTAAGATATATGGGTATGAATATGTTTAAATTCATTGGGAAAGGATTATGTGTTACTGTGAAAAAGCAGATGAATTACAATTACATTTTCTTGTTTTATGATGTAGAGGAAAAACGAGTAAATAAGGTATTTAAAATATGTAAGAAATATTTAAACCATCATCAGAATTCAGTATTCCGAGGTCATATTACACCAAGCAGAATTATGCAATTACGCAGTGAAATTAAAAAAGTCATTGATGAAAAGACTGATTATGTGACGATGATAAAATTGATAAATGAAAGCTCATTTGATGAGGAAACAATAGGGACTGATCCAAAACAAAGAGGAAATATATTTTTATAAATATGTAAAAAAATTATAAATAAATTCAATGGTATGCATAAGAGTTTAGAAGCCGTTAGAATGCTCTGCTTCTAGATAAAGCATAGTAAAAATCTCCAGAATAGCGAAAGTATTTTACTTCTTTCATATAGTTTAAAAAAGAAGGTAAATATATAAGCAGTTTTTCCAAGTGGAAAAATGATAGTAAAGCCATAAAGCCTGAATTTATAAAGAAATCCTACATATATAGATAATATTATTATCAATGTGATAATACTTGGAAAAATTTTGCCTTTTATTTTGAAAATATTGATAAAATAAGTTGTTGACTGATTTTGAAAGATAAGTTATGATTATAAGTAGCCAGTGAAATTTGGCCTTGAAGAATAACAAGAATTGTATTGAAACTACATTATATTCATTACTATAAAACCGCCATCTACACTTGAAGAATAACAAGAATTGTATTGAAACTCATAGGTGACTTTCCTTGCCTTTTAAAAGCGTTGACTTGAAGAATAACAAGAATTGTATTGAAACCAGGAAGATT
>JAATEU010000552.1 GCA_015655565.1 Clostridiales bacterium | reverse complement strand
TCCATTAGTGCATATGGAGCATGTAATTGTTACACCCCATACCGCAGCGTTTACCGCCGAGGCCCTTGAGAGGATGGCATACCAGGCTGCATTAGGAATATCGGAAGTGCTGGAAAGAAGACCTGTTTCCTATCCTGTTAATAAGATAAATGACAGCTTTGAGGAGAATAAAGGAATTACGGCAGTAATGAATTATTACCGTTATGAATTCGGTAATAAGTACTGAATTGGAGATGAGAGAATGAAATCAATGCTTGATATGCAGGGAACTTTGTTTTTGCTTATACTTGTGGGAATATATGCTCAGAAAAAAGGTATCATAACGAAACATAACAGGAAAAAATTCACTGATCTTATTATAGAAATTATACTCCCATGCAATATCGTTAATTCATTTCTGATAGAATGGTCATACGGCATTCTTATTAATTGCATTACGGTTTTTATAGCAGCTATTATCACACAGGTTTTGTATGTAATATTAAGCAAAATGCTTTTCAGAAAAAGCGGGAAAGACAGACAAGCTGTATTAAGATATGCAATCATTTGTTCCAATGCCGGCTTTTTAGGAAACCCAATAGTAGAATCCGTTTTCGGAAGTCAGGGACTTCTATTTGCATCGGTTGCCCTGATTCCCCTTAGATTTGCAATGTGGTCATCGGGCCTGGCACTGTTTACGAATACGGACGGGAAATCAACGGCAAAAAAGCTGATTACGCACCCTTGTATTATTGCGGTATTTGTCGGATTTATTTTGATGATTACACAGATTAAACTTCCGGGCTTTATGTTAAAAACCCTTTCCGGAATAGGAAGCAGCAATACAGCAATTTCTATGATTGTAATTGGGTCGATACTGGCAGAAATACATGTGAAAGAAATTCTGGATAAAGAACTGTTCTATTATTCAGCCATAAGGTTAATCGTCATCCCTGCTGCAATCCTGGCAATATTAAAGCTATTTGGGGTTGACAGTCTGGTAACCGGAGTTATTGTGCTGCTGTCGGCTATGCCGGCTGGAAGCACGACGGTAATGCTTGCGGATAAATACGACGGGAATTCCAGGTTTGCATCCTCCTGTGTTTTTTTAAGCACGGTACTGTCTTTGATTACCATTCCTTTAATAAGTATCTTTCTGGTTTAAATTAGAATAAAAGGACGGACGGAAGCTGTTCAGTCCAATTATTCCCATATTGTTTGGCTGCCGCGTTGGGGCGTTATGGAGGTGTAAATGAAAGTTTTAATGTTTAATGTGAATAAAGATGAAACAGGATATATCAATGACTGTAACAGGAAGTTCCCATTTGCTCTGGAATTTGCAGACTTTGATTTTAATTCAGCTGATATAGGGAAATTCATGGGCTTTGATGCAGTATGGATTACAACTGGCTGTAAGGTTACAAAGGATAAGTCGGAACAATTGGAAAAAGCCGGCGTCCGATATATCGTATCAAGGGCGGCCGGTACGGATCATATGGAGCTTGCTGCGATGAAAGAAGCCGGAATAAAGGGCGCCAATGTACCCAGGTATTCGCCTAATGCCATAGCCGAGCATACCGTTTGTCTGACATTAATGTCCCTTAGAAAAATGAAGCGTGAGCTGAATATGATTGATAATTATGATTTTACTTTGACCGGACTAAAAGGCCTTGAGCTTCGCAATATGACAGTAGGAGTGATAGGTACCGGCAGAATTGGCGCCGAAACGATAAAAATCTTAAGTGGTTTTGGCTGTCAGATCATAGCATATGATTTGTTTGAGAATCAGGCTGTAAAAAATAAAGTCACATATCTGGATTTTAATGATGTGCTTACAAAAAGTGATATACTCATTCTTCACTGCCCTTTGACGAAGGAAAATGAAAGGCTTATTGCTTCTGATACAATAGCCCGTATGAAGGATGGGGCAGTACTGATTAATACGGCAAGAGGCGGCCTTATGGATTATGAGGCGGTACTTGAGGCCATAGAGAACGGGAAGATAAGTGCGGCAGCATTTGATGTATATGACCGTGAGACTCCATATATAAGAAAAAAAGTGGAACGTGACAGATTTGAAAGTGAAACACTGAAAAAGCTTATGGAAAAAGAAAATATCATATATACCGCGCATATGAGTTTTTATACGGATACGGCAATAGAGAATATGATAATGACAGCCTTTGACAACCTGTATGAATATGAGAAAACAGGGCATTGTTCAAATGATATTATTAAATAGGAGTGATAGGTTGAAAAGAAAAGCATTTTTCAACCGGCAAAAAGCACGGAGGGTGCTTTTCGCAAAGTGAATTTGTATGCCGCTGAAGCGGCAGATGGAGGTTATTATGAATATAAATTATGATATAACCCAGGATTCAAAGCGGGTCAAAAAAGTGGAACCTTCCCTTATAAGAACAGTTCTTAACAGAGTGGATGAGTTGAGAAAG
>JAATEU010000504.1 GCA_015655565.1 Clostridiales bacterium | reverse complement strand
TCTTTTGCTGGGTTTGGGCACGATCGGTATTTTTCTGCCGATTTTGCCCACTACTCCATTTGTTTTGGCGGCTGCCGGCTGCTTTTCCGGAAACAAAAGGCTATCCGCCTGGCTGCGCAAAAGCAAGTTTTTCAGCGATTACCTGACCAGCTACAGTGAGCGTACAGGACTAAGAAAAAGCACAGTAATCATAAGCCTTGTGTTCCTGTGGACGATGATGGGTATTTCCGTGGTGTGCCTTAAAACACTTTGGGCCAGCATCTGTCTGCCTGTCATCGGTATAGTTGTAACGGTGCATATCATTTATATGTCATTGCCAAAAAATAAGGCTCACAGCTCAGAAAATATGAAACAGGACGGGGAATGAGCGTTAAACAGCCAATGAAGTTCCTGCAACCTATCCTGACTTTGCGGAGTTTGAAAAGCAGACAATAACAAAACGTCAAAGGGATAAACTTAGACCGTTCCTTGGTATCAAGATTAAAAAGCATCAGCGGTATAATCTATCCGATGACAGATTGAAAGCTATTGAGGGAGGATAGGGGAGAAAGTTGCTTAAATAGTGAAGAGTGCTGCATATCAGAAGTGAGGACTATTATGTTACATAAGATGAGTTTTACCAATAACGAGTTTCACGAAATAGGACTGCTGTTCATAATGAACTTATTTCTTTTTGTGTGATAAAGTATAGGTAATTCAGAAAAACCATTGTGGGTATCCCCCGCATCACAGGCATCACAACCCTTTGTGGAGAAAGGCGGCAAACGCCGTAGCGGAGACAAAGTCATGAAAAATCCGAAAGTACTGGAGACAGGCAAACTGGGGTTCAGCCTGAAAGTAATCAACCCCTTTATCGCATGCATGCACCATAAAGATCAGTTTCCCACAGGCAACGGCAATATGGAGCCCGTTTATTATATCAAAGGATGGCAGGCAGGCAGCGATTTTAACCCTGCTTCCCCGTGGCGGATGTATCACGGCGATAAGCTGCCTGGCTTCCCCTCTCATCCCCATCGGGGATTTGAAACCGTCACCGTCGTGCTGGAGGGATTTATAGATCATTCCGACAGCCACGGCGCGACCGGCCGTTACGGCAACGGTGATGTGCAATGGATGACGGCAGGTGAGGGGCTTCAGCATGCGGAAATGTTCCCTTTGCTGTCGGAAACGCAGGAAAATCCACTGGAATTGTTTCAGGTATGGCTTAATTTACCCAGTAAGGACAAGTTTGTGGAGCCATATTATAAAATGCTCTGGAATGAACAGATCCCTGATATTACCGAGACAGACGAAAACGGCCGCAGGACGCAGAACCGCCTGATTGCCGGGCGGCACGGAGAAACCGAAAGTCTGCTGCCCAACCCCAATTCCTGGGCTGCAAACAGAGACAATCACGTGGGTATTCAGATTTTAACGCTTGAACCGTATGCGCACATTACCCTTCCGAAGGTTTCGGCGACACTTAACCGCATGCTCTATTTTTATGAGGGGGCCGCTCTTCAGATAGAGGACGAGGCGCTGCCCGCCCGTTCTTATGCGCAATTATCAGGAAACGAGTGCATTGCCATTCAAAACGGCCCACAGGAAAGCAGACTGTTGATTCTGGAGGGCGAACCCATCAATGAACCTGTTGTAAGCTATGGGCCCTTTGTGATGAATACGCAGGAGGAGATTGCCGCTGCGTATAACGACTACCAAAGGACCCGGTTCGGCGGCTGGCCGTGGGAGCAAGACGACCCGGTCAATCCGAAGGAACAAGGCCGCTTTGCCCGCTACAAAGACGGCAGTATCGAGACCCCGACAGGCAGATAACCTGATTTTTCCCCCTGTTATATAGACACCAAGAACACAAGGATGCTGGATATATCGCAGGGGAAAGGTTTCCTCTTTCACTCAATGTTTCTGTGTGATTATAAAACATTATCACAAGCGTTATGATTGATACGATAAAATAGATTGAGAAATAAATCCAACCACGTATATCCAATAGGGTGCCTGCCGCCAGCAGGAAACATGCTAATCCCAAAATCCTTTGCACCATTACAACTGCCATATAGTTTACTTCAGTGTCCCTTATCCTTGCTCTGCAATAATCAATTCCACTGATGATTGAAAGCTTTCCTGCTCAAAGTAAGGCAGAAAGGAATCTGTGATAATATAATCAATGGATGTATGGAAATCGGAAAATTTTCCCATGAAAGTTTCTGCGAATTTTGTATGGTCGGCAAGAATAAAATGTTGTTTTGAGGATTTCAGCATGGAACTTTTTATAGCTGCATCTTCTAATGTTGGCACAGAATATCCGTATTCTACATCTATTCCGTTGGTTCCCAGAAAACATTTGTCAACCCTTAAGTTAGCTAATGTATTTTGCGTAAGGGCACCTACACAATAATTCATATGATATTTCACCTGACCTCCGGTATGTAATACCTGGATGTCTTTTTTCTTTGAAAGAATAGAAATTGCATCAAAAGAATTTGTAACAATAGACAAATTCGTTTTTTTTCCTTCAGCTATTATTTTGGCCAATTCTCTTACTGTAGTAGAGGCGTCTAATATAATTGCGTCATTATCATCAATGTATTTATAAGCGGCTTTTGCTATCATTTCTTTTTCTTTTGTGCAAAGAACAGATAACTCGTCTGTGTATAAAAGTTTACTGGAAGGCATTACAGAAATAGCACCACCATGAACCCGGTGAATTTTTTTAAGAGCCTGCAATTCCTCCAGGTCGCGTCTTATGGTAGCTTCGGTGGTACTAAACATTAGACTGAGATCTGTCACCTTCATTATTTTATTTTTATTTACAATTTCTACAATTCTGTTTTTTCGTTCTTCTGCTAACATTAAAAAACTCCTCCAATTTGAATATCCAATTTGTGCTATCTGCTATTATGCTTATTTTATCATACTTCTTTAAAAGCAACAATTATACATTTTTTGCAACTTGTCCAATTTGGTTTCTTCACTCCATTATTATAACAAACGCAATAGGTATTTCAAGCAGAAAAAAATAATTGCCAAAAACAAACAACAATGAATGCAGAAAAAGCAAAAAACAAAAATATATGAACAAAATAAACAGATATAAAATATAAATAATATAAATGTTGACATATATGATAAATGATGATATCATAAACGCATCAAAACAAACATTTATAAAAACAAATGAACATTGACGAATAGTAATATGAAAATAGCAATGTGAAAATAGTAGAACGAAAATGTTGAACAAAAATAGTAAATCAAAAATAGTAAATCAAAAATAGTAATACGAAAAGATCCAAACAAAATAAAAGAAATCTTTGTAATAAAAGATTTTGTTTATTTAATAAAAAGCAAATGCAAAACAGAAAGAGAGGATTATTTTATGGGCAGGAAATTATTTAGTGTATTGGTATGTATCAGCCTTACAGCAGCTATGTTGGCTGGATGCGGGAGCAAAGAGGAGGAAGCGGCACCTGGAGTTGTAACAGGGGACGCAACTGAAACAGAAGAGACTGCTGCAAAAACAGCAGATGATGCCGGCAGTGAGTCTTATAAGGTTGGGTTTATCGTTGGATCAAGAGAACATGTATTCTATAACTTAATTGAAGCGGCAATTGAAGAAAAATGTCAGGAACTCGGCTTGGAATACATAATTCTTGACGGGCAATTGGATGCAAATGTTATGTCGGACGAAATTCAGGATTTAACAGCGCAAAACTGTGATGCAATTGCATTATCCTGTAATGATGCGGCGGGGGTTAAACCGGCTATTGAAGCAGCGTCGGCAGAAGGAATTGCAATGTTTACATTTGATTGTACTTCTGAATCGGATGCAATTATATGCTTTGCCGGAACAGATAACACGGAAGGCGGAAGACTTGGAGCGCAGGAAGTCCTCAGGTTATGCAAAGTCGGTGATAAAGTGGCAATGATTGGTTATCCGACAGCGTCTTCCGTTCTTGACAGACAGACCGGTTTTGAAGAAGTAATAAAAGCCCAGTCTGATATTGAGTATAAATTCTTTGGAGATTATGCCGGCGATGCAAATAAAGCGCAGCAATTAATGGAAGACTGGCTAACGCAGGAACCTGATCTGGCCGCTGTATTTTGTGCAGGCGATCCTGCAGCTACAGGAGCATTGGCAGCAATCAAGGCAGCCGGAGCAAATACTCTGGTCATAGGCTTTGATGGTAATCCGGAAGCTAAAACAGCAATTTTAGATACGGAAGGAAACGGAAAATGGTGGGTTTCTGAAATTTCTCAAAATCCTTCAGAAATAGGTTCAACCATTACGGAACAGATGCATAAATATTTAACAACCGGATCCGTTGACAGCGATTTTATTTTAATCGAGCCGTATATTATTACGATTGATAATGCAGCAGAATAAAGTTTGCATGATAGGACTGCCCATATTGGGTAGTCCTAATAAAAAAGTATGGGGTCAGGTGGCGCCAAAACAAGTGCATTTTTACTTGTTTTGTGCGCATCAGCGTAACTTTCAGCCGGTACGGCTGAATAGTTACTAAATTGCAAAGAGAAGGAAAGATAATATGGAGCCGATTTTACAGGTGAAAAATATCAGCAAATCATTTCCGGGGGTAGAAGCATTAACAAATATTTCAATAGATTTTTATCCGGGTGAAGTACATGCGTTAGTTGGCGAAAATGGTGCGGGAAAATCTACCTTAATCAAAATAATATCAGGTGTTTATATACCTACCCGGGGACAAGTTATTTTGAACGGAAAAGAAATGAACTTTAAAAATCCAAGACAGGCATTAGATGAAGGCATTTCAGTAATACATCAGGAATTGAGTATTGCAAATGACTTAACCGTTGCAGAGAATATATTCTTAGGCGCAGAACCTGTACAAAAGAATGGATTATTGGACAGAAAAACGATGAACCGGGATGCACAGGAAGTTCTTGATTTTATGAAGCTGGAGTTAAAAGCGACTGATTTGGCAAGAGAATTGAGTGCAGCACAGCAGCAAATGGTTGAAATTGCAAAGGTTATTACAAAAAAGTCTAAAATAGTAGTTATGGATGAGCCTACTTCGTCTTTGTCGGAACATGAGATTAATGCACTTTTTAAGCAAATTAAAATTTTGAAGGAAAAAAATGTAGCAATTATATATATAACTCACAGATTAAAAGAATTATTTGAAATTTGTGAAAGAGTTACGGTTTTACGTGACGGATGCCATATTAAAACAAGGATGGTTAAAGATGTGACGGAAGGTGAAATCGTAGCAAGCATGGTAGGAAGGGAAATTGGAAATTTCTATAACAGGAAAAGGCATACGCAAGGAAAAGAAATGCTCCGGGTAGAAGGTTTGACAAGAAAAAAAGCGTTCAAGGACATATCTTTTAAAGCATTTGCCGGAGAAATTCTGGGGATATCCGGACTTGTGGGAGCAGGCCGGACGGAAGTTATGGAGGCTGTTTTTGGAGAGACAAAATTTGATGAAGGAAAAATATTGATAGAAGGCAAAGAAGTAAAAATTACATCACCGAGAGAAGCTATTGCACATAATATAGGACTTGTCACGGAAGATCGCAGAAAAACAGGGCTTATGCTGGATGCTATGATTAAAGAAAATATTGTGCTGCCGAGTCTGACAAAACATAGAAAAAAAGGTGGGTTTTTAGATAAAAACTGGGAAAAAAAAGTTAGTACGGAATATATGGACAAATTAAAAATTAAAGCACCGGACATTTATACCATATTGAATACACTTTCCGGTGGAAATCAGCAGAAGGTCATATTAGCCAAATGGCTGATTGCGGAATCTAAAATATTAATTTTAGATGAACCTACAAGAGGCATTGATGTAAATGCAAAATCGGAATTTTATTCTTTAATGAATGATTTTGTTAAAAAAGGCGGGTGTATTATTATGGTTTCGTCCGAATTGCCTGAAATAATAGGTGTCAGCGACAGAGTTTTAGTCATGAGGGAAGGCCGCATCAGCGGAGAATTGTCAAGGGAAGAAGCAACGGAGCAAAGTATTATTCAATTGGCAAGCGTACATAGTTAAATGAATGAAAATTAAAATAAATTGTATAGAAGAGGATGACGCAAAATGAACAGCAAAATAAAACGATGGGTCAGTAAAAATGTCGTAGTCATAGTTCTGATTATATTATGTATAGTATTCGGATTGTCAAACGATACTTTTCTTTCGGGCAGAAATCTTATAAATCTTACTTCACAAATGTCAATCAATGCATTACTTGCAGCCGGGCTGACCTTTGTAATCATTCTCGGAGGAATTGATATTTCCGTAGGATCGGTAGCCGCCCTGGCAGGAATTGCATCGGCTATGGCCGGACTTTTATTTCCCGATATGTCAATTGCAACTTCAATTGTAATATTAATAGTAAGCGGAGTTGTGGTTGGCGGTATAAGTGGTGCTATTAATGGCCTTATGATTACAAAATTCCGTGTCGTCCCAATGATTACGACACTTGCCATGATGTCGATTGCAAGAGGGCTGTCTTATATTTTAACAGGGGGGCAGCCGGTATATGGACTGCATAATAATTTTGCCTGGCTGGGAGCAGGGAGGCTGATTAAAACGGAATCCATGCCAAATGGCATTATACCGGTGATTACAATATTTACATTTATTGTGGTTTTTCTGATGCACACCTTACTTTCAAAAACAGTATTCGGCAGACATGTATATGCGGTTGGAAGTAATAGACAGGTAGCTCATTTAAGCGGTATTCATGTAAATAAGGTGGTATTTATTTCCCATGTCCTTTGTGGCATTACAGCCGGCTTGGGAGGTATTTGCGTAGCTTCAAAACTGCAAAACGGCCAGCCTGCAGCCTGTGAAGGTTATGAAATGTTTGCAATTGCGGCTACGGTACTTGGCGGAACCAGTTTAGTGGGAGGCAGCGGTTCAGTGGGAAGAGCAATATTTGGATGTGCAATTATTGCTGTCATTAATAATGGAATGAATTTAATGCAGATTTCCTCCTATTGGCAGAAGGTTGTAATTGTAGCTATTATTTTGGCGGCCGTTATTTTGGATATGAGTCAGAAGAAAAATTCAAAATAGGGAAGGTTAAGGGAAAATTATTTGTGACCAGTGGTGGGAAAGTGTGAAAGAAGAGCGCTTTCACACTCCCTTATTTATGGCAGTACCGCAAGCCTGCTTGCGGTATGCAATGGGTATAACTATGAAAATTATAAATGAAAAAGAAGGAATTCTGGATGACGTGCTGCAGGGTATTATGTTTACACAGCAAGGTACCTATATCAGAATGGAAAATGAGTTCAGCTATATGCTTCACAGAAAGGATATAAAAAACCAAAAAGTCCAGGTTATCCTTAATGGAGGAGCCGGAAAAGGCCCGTTATTTGAAGGATTTGTTGGAAAAGGCCTTGCAGATGCCATGGTGATAGGGGAATTTGATTGCGCACCGAATGCGTATGCCCTGTATGAAATTGGGAAGAAAATAGAACGGGGAAAGGGGATTTTATTTCTTGCCAATAACTATTCGGGAGACTATTTAAATAATGATATGGCGATGGAACTCCTTTCGGCGGAAGGGATTCGTTCCGGATTAATTCTTGCAAGCGATGATATGTTTAGTGCAAAAGGAGAAAGGAAAGAGAACAGAGGCGGTCTGAGCGGAATAGGAATGCTTACAAAGATTGCTTCAGAAGCTGCCGGTAATGGACTTTCATTAAAAGAATTATATAGAGTTACACAGGAAGCCAACTGCAGAATGCGTTCTATGGCGGTATGCGTAAGTGAAGAAACAAACAAGATACAAATTGGAGCAGGATTTTCGGGAGAAGCACCTTCCATTGCAGAAGATTTTATATCAGCCGATCAATTGGCGGAAACAGTAATAGAATGTGGGATGGAAGAATTAAAAGCCTATGAAAACAGTAAGATTTTTTTTACCGTAAACAGGATGCGTGAAATGACATATGTGGAAGGCTATGTGGTACTTATGTCAATGAAAAGAGCCCTTGAGAAAAGAGGGTATGCGATTGGAGGAGCTGCAGCCGGCTGCTACTATGATGCATACGATTCTAATGGCTGCATTGTAACCGTGCTGGCGGCAAATGCTGAAATAGAAAGATACATAAAAACAGTCAATGGCTATGATTTTACAATTTGAGGTGCCTTATGAAAAGGTTAGATGTAAGAGAATTTCAAAAAATGATAGAGAATGCTTCTAAAATAATTATTGCCAATGAACCTTATTTAACAGAAATAGATACCGTAATTGGTGATGGGGATCATGGGATTGGAATGAAAAGAGGATTTTCGGCACTTTGCAGAATGCTTGAAAAGCAAGAGTTTTACGAGGTGGATTCTTTATGTAAAGCGGTGGGTATTGAATTGGTAAAATCCATGGGCGGGGCTTCCGGAGTTATCTTTGGAACTATGTTTATTGGCGGGCTTAGTAAACTGCCTCATGAAAATTCCTGCAGCCTGAATCAGATAGCGGCGTATTTTGAAGAAGGAGAGAAAGCAATTGAGCGGCGGGGAAAGGCAGGAGCCGGTCAGAAAACAATGCTTGATGCACTTATTCCGGCTGTGGAGTCGTTAAAGCGTTCCGCCGGTCTGGAGGAAGAAATGGAAGGGGCTTTTCTAAAGGCCTGTAATGCAGCGCTTGAAGGTGTAAAAGCCAGTGAATGCATGGAGTCTAAGATTGGACGTTCTAAGAATTTCAGAGAAGCAGCCATTGGACTGCCCGATCCGGGAGCCGTTTCAACAAGTCTTATTTTCAAGGCATTTTATGAAGAACTTATAAAAGAACAGTAAATTTAAGAAGGTGCTTAATGTGAAAATACTTTGTGTTTTTCACATCCTGATTTGAAGCAGTACCGCATTTGCAAATCTGCAAGCAGATGTGGCATACCTCAGGAACTAGTTTCTACACTAGTATAATTTTAGCGTGCAGAGCATGCAGATTGGAGTCAGAATGAAAAAAATTATTAATAATCCAAGTGATTTTGTACCGGAGGTAATGGAAGGAATTTTACTTGCTTATAAAGATAGAGTAAAAGTTTTGGATAAGGATAAAAGAATACTTATGAAAAGTACAAAGACAAAAAAAGGAAAGGTTGGAATCGTAACTGCAGGGGGTTCCGGACACTTGCCGGTTTTCTTAGGGTATGTTGGTGACGGAATGCTGGATGGCTGCGCGGTAGGGAATGTATTTGCATCTCCTTCTGCGCAAAAAATGACAGATATGATTATAGCTGCAAATAATGGTGCCGGAGTACTCTGCTTATATGGGAATTATGGCGGAGACACTATGAATTTTGCAATGGCTGTGGAAAATGCGGAATTTGAAAATGTAAAGACTATGGAGGTATTGGTAAAAGATGATGTTGCATCAAGGCCTAAGGAAGAAGCGGCCATGAGAAGAGGGGTAGCGGGTATGGTATATGCCTTTAAAGTTGCAGGAGCGGCTGCAGATGAGATGCTGTCATTGGAAGAGGTTGCAAAAGTAACACAGGAGGCCCTTGATCATATCAGAACCATAGGAATTGCGCTTTCACCATGCATTGTTCCGGAAGCAGGAAAAGCTACCTTTTCAATTAAAGAAGATGAGATGGAATTTGGGATGGGTATTCACGGAGAACCGGGGATTGAAGTCTGCACAATGAAGAAGGCGGATGAAATAGCAGACAGTATTTTAGCCGAATTACTTTTGGATATGCCGCTTAAAAAAGGGGATGAGGTTTCGGTAATGGTGAATGGCCTTGGAGCAACACCCCTGGAAGAACAGTTTATTGTTTATAGAAGGCTGCATATGAAATTGGCTGAAATGGGTGTTACTATTTTTATTCCCCATATCGGAGAATTTGCAACTTCAATGGAAATGGCCGGATTGTCTGTGACTATTTTTAAATTGAATGATCAATTTAAAAAGTATTTACGGGTAACGGCATCGACCCCTTTTTATACAAATTATAATAAATAGTGAAATAGAAAGCAATTTCACGCATCTTATTTATGCAGTATCATATCTGCAAGCAGATGCGGCATGCAATGGGAGTCAAGTTGAAAGAAATTTTTTTATATACTGAATTTACGTCTGCGGGCAAGTCGCGGACAGGAGGCCTTAATGAACAAATTACATTTAACAGAAGCGGTAAGAACAATAAAAGAGTTGATGGTTGAAAAAGCAGACTATCTGGCGGAACTTGATGCCAGATTTGGAGACGGTGATTTAGGAATATCCATGAGTCAGGGATTTACTGCGGCAACAAAAGCAATGGAGGAAGAAAAAGATAATCAGGATTTAGGGATAATATTAAGAACTGCTGCAAATGCATTTAATGAAGCAGCGCCTTCTACGTTAGGAACCATTATGTCGTTCATGATTATGGGAATGGCAAAAAATCTAAAGGGTAAAACAAATAGCGGATTAGAGGAAGTTGCAGATGCCATGATAAATGGCGTACATATGATTATGGAAAAAGCGAAGTCAAAGCCGGGAGATAAAACTATACTGGACAGTTTGTATCCCGGGGTTTACGCTTTAAAAGCAAATATAGAAAAAGGAAAAAAGATTGCTTTTAAAGAAGCCTTGAAAGCAGCGGAAGAAGGACTCGAAAGTACCAAAAACAGGAAGGGCAAGCATGGGCGCATTGCTTATTACGGTGAAAAAACAATTGGTGAAATTGATGGGGGAGCAGTTGTCGGTGTATTGATTTTTAAGGCATTAATGCAGTATATAGAGAAATAGAAATATTTCTTTATAAAATAAAAGAAACTCGTTATAAGAAAGGATAAAAATATCATGGCATTAGTAAAGGTAAGTGAGATATTAAGAAGGGCGGATGAGGCAAATACATCTGCAATAGCATTTAACTGTACAGACTATAATATGTCCTATTCCGTTGTTGCGGTAGCAGAGGAATTAAAAAAGCCGGTAATTATTATGCTTTATCCGGAACACAGCCACCTGAATAACTGTACTCAATTAGCCGGATTTGCAGGAATGATCAGGGAATTGGCCGAACAGGTGGAAACTCCCATTGGTTTACATTTAGACCATAGCAGTGATTATAACTATATCATGAAGGCAATAAGAGCGGGCTTCCCGTCAGTAATGATTGATGGGTCAATGCTTTCTCTGGAAGAAAATATTTTAATTACAAAAAAAGTAGTGGAAACCGCTAAAAATTTTGGCTGTGATGTGGAAGCGGAGCTGGGACGCGTTGGATTTGCAGCAAATTCAGATCAGGATAATTTAGATATGTATACACGTGCAGATGTTGCAGCAAAATTTTGTAAAGAAACAGGAGTTGATTCCGTTGCGGTTGCAATTGGAAGTGCACATGGTGTATATATAGAAACACCAAAATTAGATTTAAAACGATTGGATGAAATTAATTCAGCAACCGATATTCCGCTTGTTTTACATGGCGGCAGCGGAATACCGGCAGAACAATTAGAAATTGCATTTACAAAAGGTATTAACAAGTTTAATGTAGGGACTGAATTTTTTCAATTATATTATGACAGTATAAAAGAATATTGTGAAGAATGCAAAGAAAAAGGAAATGTATTTGATATGCCCAAATATGTTCAAAATAAATTAATGAATTATTTAAGAGAGAAAATGAAATTATGTAAAATGTAAGTGTGTAAAATGTAAGTATGTGTACAGCATAAGGTGTTATTGATGTGCCAAATGGAAAGAATCCAACCTACCCGGGATAATCCGTTGCTGGAATCATTTGGAGCAATAAAGGCAAAGAGACTTCTGGGTTATTATGCAAAATTCCTCATCAAGAACGCTTCCTGATTTATAAAAAAGTGTTCTTGATGAGTTCAATGCCATTGTAAACGTGTTTAGCGCCGCCTTTGGATACAGCTCGTTGGAATAAGGCAAAACAACAGGCAATAAAATCATGTGATGGTAAATCCACCGTCTACAACGATAAACTGTCCGGTGGTGTAGCTGCACGCATCCGCAGATAAAAATAAAATCGGACCGTTCAACTCGCCTTTTCCACCCGGTCTGGAAGCGGGGCAAAGCGAATTGTACATCTGCATAAATTTTTCATGTTTAAATAGAGTATCTGCCGTCATTTCAGACTCGAAAAGCCCGGGGCCTACAGCATTGACCGTAATGCCGTCCTGTGCATAGGTTGCGGCCATTCCTTTGGTCAGACCCAGCACGGCCGCTTTTGACGTATTGTAAACATGACGAACCAGTGCCGGCGATTTATCTGCCACAATTGCATTGACGGAAGCAACATTAACAATCCTGCCGTACTTGCGCTGCTTCATCTGCGGAATAATGTATTTACACATCAGGAATATTCCCTTGACATTGATATTCATGGAATCGTCCCATTTTTCAACAGTCAGGTTCTCCACGGAACCAGACGCCGCAACGCCGGCGTTGTTGAGCAGAATGTCGATTTTTCCGTAATGGTTCAATACTTCGTCTATAGCCTTTTTGACATTTTCCTCGTCCGAAACATCGCATTGAACGGCAAATGCCTTATGGCCGGTGGCCTCAATTTCTTTAACGACTGCGTCTAATTTTTCTTTTCTTCTTGCCAGCAGTGCAACATCTGCACCCTGAGCGGCATAAGCCCTTGCCGCATCAGCTCCCAAACCACTGGAAGCACCGGTAACAACTGCGATTTTTCCTGTTAAATCGAATAAAGTTGACATTTTCAGGTTCCTTTCATTTATAATATTTTTAGCTATTTAATAATATAACACACATTCCATTACATGTCCATTTTCCTATTACATTGTTTTTATCATATAAATAGTATATTGCACCAGAATAAACGCATACTTTTGCTAATGCAAACAATGGGAGGAAATCGCTTTCTTTGCTGAAAGTCATGAGTATTCTTTAGGCAGGTGTGATTGTTACCCGGAAAGTTCTAATAAATCTATAT
>JAATEU010000299.1 GCA_015655565.1 Clostridiales bacterium | reverse complement strand
CCCAAAGATGTGTTGCTCCGCCTTTTTGGTTGTGTGCCATTATCCGTACTTTTGCAATTAAATTTTTATCTAAATCATCAATAGAAGCATAGGGAAAAATTCTGATTTCTGTATAGATATTATTTTTCCTGTTATACAAATCCGCAACTACAGATGTACTATCGGTAATGTCTATATCCGCATCTTCGTTTCCGTCATATATTCTGCCGTTAAGTCTGTGCACCTGAGAACTATTTGGGATAGCAATATACAGCAAAATGCAGTCATTAATAATATATTCTTCAATATTTGCATAAAATGCAGGAGCTATTTTTAAAGGATTATTAATAGTTGTTGCAAAGTCTTTTTTGATTTGTGCAACAGCCTCCTTATCAATACCGACAATTTCACCATTATCCTTCACACCAAGTAAAAGATGCCCACCGATTCTATTTAAAAATGCACATACGGATTCATAGACATCTTTATTAATTTTATTTTTACATTCTTTAAATTCGATATTGATACCTTCACCTTGCTTTAGTATCTGTTCAATTTTTTCGCTCATCAGAACATCCATCCTTTAACTTCTAATTCTATGTTGTTCCGGTATCATTTTACTTGTCATTTATGCTCTCCATAATATTGCTAACGTCGCAACCAAGAGCTATACATATTTCAGTAAAATATCGGTTGATATATTCTAGCCATTTCCACTCTTTACTATCAAAGTGGGACTTATTCCTGCCGTTAAACGTAAATCCTGCTTTTTCATATCTCTATCTATTTAATATCTTCCCAAAGTTTTTTTATAGCTGATGATCATCTTTTTCACCTCTACCTGATAAATGTATTATATCCGAATTTTTCTAAAAGTACAACAATGAAATCTGCCCAAAACACGGTTAACAAATGCAAAAATATTATGCAGTTGATTCGAAAAAATGTCTTTATTAGTATGCTCGGAATTACTAAATGAGCAGTTGATTGCTTATATCTAATCCAGCAATAAAACCATTTCTGACAGTTGCATATGCTTACGAAAGATACAGGAAATACTGCTTTAGAAAAAGAAGCTATCGCAAGACTTGCAGAACTCTACAAGACTATGTTTCAACTGGACAACGCAAGAGCCATACTTCTGGATTTGGCTAAAGAATACCAGCAAGGTGAAAAACTGGCGGAAATAAATGACAACATATAGGGAAAAGGAAGTGCTGAATATATTGCACAAGCAATCCAGCGTTATTACGGTGAGTAAATAGTTATTGTAAAGGCAGGCGATAATATAAGAAAATAATGATTTTGACATTCAATAATGGACATGATAAACGGGAGTATCCCCCAAATTTGATAAATGGTACCTATATCTTGGTCAATACCACCTGAGCTTTTTCCTCTTTAATTCCTCGTGTTGTATTATAATCAGGTATGGCGATGGTGTTAACTTTGTGCATAGCACAAATTGATACTAATTCTTTTGGTGTAAATTCACCGTCATCACTGTAGTTTGAGTGTAAATGTAAATCAAGCTAATTCAAATAAATTTCCCCTTTTGTTTTATTGTATACTTATATAAGATCATAATTTAAGCTTGCTTTATTATTATCAATTTGTCAACCACAATTAGATTTATTTTTATTTCAGCGCCCTTTTATTTCTGACAATGCTTCCTTTACTCTCTTTTACATATTTCATGAATAAATATTTTTGTTTTTTTAAATAAATGCGGCATGCAATGGGATTAAGATGAAAGGAAATTTTTGTTTTGAAAAGAATAGCGGAAACGCTAGATTTAAAAAGAGTTTTACAACAAAAACAGTCGTAAATTTTTTATCCGTTTTTAACTTATCGTTCATAAAATTTTTTGAAACAACCATACTAAACTTGTAACGATTTAATAAATCAGCAAATAAGTCAATTTTTCCGGCTTTATTGCTCAAAACCTTCCTACAGATGCAACGGATTGTATTATTAAAGAAAGGCATGGTGAATCTATGGAAAAAAATTATGTAGACGGTCAAGGTATCCCATTAGGTTTTGGAATGGCTTTAGCTCAAAATAGTAATGCCATGAATTATTTTTCATCCCTTGACGAACAGCAAAAGCAGGAAGTAATTAATAATTGCCACGGTGTCAGCTCCAAACAGGAAATGAGGCAATATGTTTCCAGCCTGGTAGAAGGTAATAGTTTTAAATAGTTGAAGTATCGGTTTAAATGGGATATACTATTTCAGTGGGAGCCCTGCCTCCCACTGAAACAAGCAAATTCAACAAAAGGAGCTTCCTATGCAAGAAATTAACAGCCTATATCCTGCCGATAAACAAGAAAGTTATAAACTGATTCATGCCCAATTAAAATCCCTGTTGGAAAATGAACCTTATGTTATCCCAAATTTAAGCAATGCCTCAGCCTTGCTAAATGGTGCCTTAAAGGATATAAACTGGGCAGGTTTTTATTTAATACATAACGAAGAACTGCTCTTAGGACCCTTCCAGGGTAAAACTGCCTGTGTTCATATTCCATCCGGTAAAGGAGTCTGCGGAACTGCCGTCAAAAAAGATGAAACCCAATTAGTTGCAGATGTCCATGAATTCCCGGGGCATATAGCCTGTGACAGCGCTTCCCGCTCCGAAATTGTCATTCCCATACATTCTAACGGAAAAATTGTCGGTGTACTGGATATTGACAGTCCTTCCATTGCAAGATTTGATGCCATTGATCAAAAGGGCCTGGAAGAAATAGTTCATATACTGGAAAACGCATGTGATTGGGCACATCAACTATAATATTTCACCCTAGCCAATACGGCGTATACGCACTGCCATGTATTCACGTCCGGGTAAATTTATTTTAGACCGGCCTTTAAAAGTACCGGCTTTTGTTATGGTCATATTCCAGGTATCAATTATTTCAGCTTCATATTCGTATCTATCATCGTAATAGTATTGGCGGAAAGAAGGCCTGTTAAATCCATAATAATATAAAAAATAATTTCCATCATCCAAAGAAGTGCGGTCCACTTTTGCAGCGACTTCGTCCCACTGTGCTTCCATTGGTGCCAATCCCGGTCCCGGTGTTTCCTTTAGAATTTTTAACAAGAACTTAAATCTCTCAGGGCTTTCGCCATGGAATTCACCGCCATGGGACCACCACAGGATATCCTTTGGATGCATAAAGGTTTCACCATGTCCCGCATAACCTCCGCGGCAGGCAGCTTCCCAAAACCTCCGGACCAGTTCCTGCCCGCTGATATTTCCCCAGCCATACTGGATATTGCCTTCATAAGCAATCTCGTCCAAAACAATTGGTTTTTTATAACGGATACGCCATTCATCTACAAATTCCGCCGATTTATATGTATCCTGGCGCTGAATGCTGCAATGGGTGATCCAAGGCCTGGAATAATCATAAAATGGCCTGCAGTTATGAATAGAACGCAAATGATTATATATATCTTTCTTACAGATAATATCTGCATACCTTTCCCAATCTTCTAATTTTTTCGTTTTCATCAAATCATATTCATTTGCCAGGGACCACCATACATTCCGGTATGCACTAAGCCTGGCAATGACATAATTCCAGTATAAATCATCCTCCTCTTTCTCCATCCCGCCAAAGCCCCAGCGGTCATAGGGATGCATTACTATAATGTCTGCCTCAATACCCATAGCCATCAGGTCATTTACGCGCTTTTCAAACAGCTGGAAATGTTTTGGGTTAAAACGTTTGTAATTCCAGTCATTTCCGGGCGCACAGCCCGCGTAATCATAAAAATTCTCCTTTGTCAGTACCGAACTGTCACAAGGTGTCCCTTCATAGGGATAACTGATTGGTTCTTTTAAATTATAGTCATAATGCTTTGGGAAAATACAGAAACGTATTTTGTTAAAAGCACTGCCGGCCAAGGTTTTCAAGGTCAACTCCTGCAGTTCTTCCGACTGCAGGCTCCAGACATAACATGTGGTTCCGACGGGATAATAAGGCGTTCCGTCCTCATAAGCAAAATGATAGGTATTTGCCACCCTTACCGGCCCATGATTATTTCCCGACGGCGCCGTTACGTCAAATGTTCCCCGGTACACCGCTTCAGAAAAGCTGCCTTTAATTTCAAAGGCATAAGCTTCTTCAAAGGAAGGCATAAATCTTACTTTATAAATACCTGCCCCGTCATAAAAACCGTCCGCACATTTCTCTTCATTTTTACTGCAAAACCTTCCCTGAATCTTATAATCGGTAAAAGGATTATTTTCAGAACGGCCGGGTACGGTAACTTCAAGTACCTCCCACTTTTCCACTTTTTTTGCAAAGTTCATCTCACTCATTGTCTGTTCCTTCCTAGTAATCTATTATGAATAATGACCACTCAGCCATAATCATACCAAGCATGACACTTCATGTCAAAGTGGAAATTCCGGATCCGCTGCCGCCGCCCTGATGGGCTAAATCATGTAAAATCACATGACCTGCCGCCAGAACACCGGATTGCCGGCGGCTGAATAATTCTATGATTTAACGGCTCAGTGCGGCGGGAAACGATGACCGGGGCAATACCTCGCTGAATAATTACTATGATTTAACGGCTCCCGCCATACCTTCAACAAAATAACGCTGGAAAACCAGATATACAATCAGCACCGGAATTACCGATATCAAAACGCCTGCACACAGATATCCATAGTCCGTTCCATGTTCTCCGACAAAAGTCATAAGTCCCACCGGAACTGTTTTTTTCGCATTATCATTGATAATAACACTGGCCAGGAGATATTCATTCCAGGTAGCCAAAAAATCTGTAATCAGCAGCGTAGCAACGGCAGGCTTGGATATCGGGAAAATAATCCTTATAAACAGCTGCCATTTGCTGCAGCCGTCAATGTAGGCCGCCTCGTCAATATCCTTCGGAATTCCCCTCATGAATCCCCTTAAAATCAAAATCGCATAAGAAATACCAAACCCTACATACACATAAAACAAACCGAAATAGGTATTCAATAATTTTAATTTACTGAAAATAACGTTAATTGGTACCAAAGCCACCTGCATGGGCAGCATCATTCCAATCAGAAAAAAGATAAAGATACCAGTTCTGTGCCTGATGTTCAGCCGGGTCAATGCAAATGCCGCCAATGCCCCTGCAAAGATTCCTAAAGGTACCTTTAAACAGGTAACAATCAGGTCGTTTTTCATATAGGTGAATAAACGTCCTTTGGTCATGGCATTTACAAAATTGCTCCACGCAATATTTTCAGGGAGTTTAAACAGGCTGAGACCGCTGTAAAAATCCTGTTTGCTCTTAAGCGCCGTTGCAGTCAATGTAAACATGGGAACAATCCATATCAGGGCCAAGATTACCAAAATCGCATAGAACGCTGTCTTTTTAGCAATTTTTTTCTGTTTTCCTTCCATCTTTTATTGTTCCTTCCTAATTTTCTTTTGCCGTAAAAGACACATACGGCACAATTACCACAAGCATCATGATAACCATAATACAGGCTATGGCAGTACCAAGTCCCACATTGTTATATTGGAATGTCTGTGAATACATATAGGTAGAAAGCATCTGGGTTGCGTTATTGGGTCCGCCACCGGTCAGTCCCTGGACTACATCAAATACCTTCATGGCTGCCACAATCAGTGTTGCAATTACGATAACAAAAGTTTCTTTCATCAGAGGCACCGTAATATAGAAGAATTTTTTAATTGGACCTGCGCCGTCAATGATTGCCGCTTCTAATACTTCTGCAGATACGGACTGCAGGCCCGCCAGGAACAGAATCATGGGCTGGCCTACCGCCTGCCACAGCGATGCGGCAAATACCGTATATAAACTCACATCTGGATCGGAAATCCAGCTCTGTGAATAGTTAATCCCTAAGGCACTGAAAAACTGATTAATAAATCCGACGTTAGGATTATAGATCCATCTCCATATAATTGCTACTGCAATAGGAGCAATGACACAGGGGAAATAGAAGAAACCCCTGAAAAATGTCCTGCCTTTGAATTTATGGTTAAGCATTACCGCCAGTCCCAAAGAGACCGTCATGGTTATCATAATGGTCAATACAATCCATATTAAATTGTTTTTCAGTGCAGTAAAAAAAATCTTATCCGCTGTAAAAAGCTGCAAATAATTCCCCAGTCCTTTAAACTTCATTTCACCGATTCCGTTCCAATGAAACAGGCTGATATATAAAGAATAAAAGACCGGAATAATGATTACCGAAAGATATATAATACCCGCCGGAATTAAAAAGGCGTAAGCGCTAAGTTCAAGTTTCCTTCCTTTTTTCATATCTTCGTTCCCCTCTTTTATGAAGGTAAGGGGGCTGTTGCAAAATATATAAGTTTATACTATCTGTGGCAGATGCCGCAAATCCGGTAAGCCAAAGATTCTGCAACAGCAGCTTCCACCTCCTATTTGCTGTTATATGCCTCGATTGCCGATTGAATATTCGCCGCCCCTTTTTCCGGAGTCATCTGTCCATTTGCAATTGCATCCTGAGCATTAAATAATACATCTGCTATTTCTGTCGGGAATGCCTGGTCGGTAATGGTAAATGTTCCGTTCTCATTACTTGCGTTTATCATTATCTCCACGTTTGGCTGCCCTTCCGGCATTTTTGTCCCAAGCTTTGGCAGCGGCAGATTGTAATATTCTGCATACTTTGCTGCATTTTCATCATTATAATAATAATCCGTAAACTTCATACATGCGTCTAATTCCGTATCCGAAAGATTTTTGTTAAACTGTGTCATTTCCACAAAGGAAGATAACCGGTTGGAGCCTCCTGACGGGAATGGAAAAGTCGCAAATAAACTGAGGTCTACCTCGTTTGAAAGGATACTGCCGTCATACCACTGTCCCTGAATATCCATGGCCGTTGCCCCGGAAGCCATATTTAAAAGCGTATCATTGGGATCTGCAGTTACAAACCCTTCCGGGAAGTATCCTTTTTCACAGAATTCCTGATATTTTGCAAGTGCTT
>JAATEU010000262.1 GCA_015655565.1 Clostridiales bacterium | reverse complement strand
TTGGAATAGATATAGCAAAAACGAAAGCTTCCCTGTATAAAATGCCTGTTTCCCAGTCTACTCATATCGGATTAAATAATGTTTACCGCCGCTTACGTGTTTTTTACGGCGAAAATGTCTGTATATCATTCTTCTCAGTTCCACTTTGCCAAAACAGTGTTATAATTTCACTTCCTTATCAAAGATAAAAAGCTGCCGGGGTATCCTGTCATTTCTAAAAGTATTAAATTTAACCAGCCCACTTTTCTGTCAGTCCGAACAGTTTTTCCAATAAGTCAATGCCCTGCAAGAAAAAGCACCCATAAATAAAAGACCTGCTTAATATGCCTGTCATTTTATTTATGGGTGCATACATTTACGAATTGCACGGTTTCACCTTAATTCTTCACTATAACTTTCTTTAGTTGACGCGTCTTTCTGCTGCCGGTTTCTTTAATATCCCTAACAGCACTGCACTGATTACGGTACCAACTGCCAGGGATAGCAGATACACCAAAGCATTTCCCACAACCGGGAATACGAAGATACCGCCATGAGGTGCCATTAAAGTGCAGTTAAAGGCCATTGACAGAGCTCCCGACACCGCTGAACCTACGATTAATGGCGGAAGCACATGAAGCGGGTCTGCGGCAGCATAAGGAATTGCACCTTCTGATATAAAGGATAATCCAAGAATAAAATTCATTGGTCCCGATTTTCTTTCTTCAGCGGTAAATGCTGGTGGGCTTTCCCTCCAGATCAATACTTTCTTTTGCCAATAAATCCGTAATCTTCAAATTGCTCCTCCTTCTCCTTATTCAGTCAAGCGTAAGCCGGATACTTATTTTACATCCTCCTGTTCCTTTTTCATGTTCCTAATTCTCAGGCTCCCAGTTCCTTTCCGCCGGCAGGAGAAAAACAAATACCTTTTTTGTTCTTCCTGCTGTTCTTATGTCTGTATTAATCTGGTGTACTTCCAAATTGATAACCAGCCATTAATTATCTCTTAAATTTATTGTAGTAAAAAAATATAGTTTGCTGTTATTTATATCCACGAATGTCTACTTATCAATTTAGTTTCACACCAGTGTGCTGTCTGGTTCATTTTTAAGCTAAAAGCTAAAGCGTGCTGAATGTTTTTGTCATTCTGCAAGGAATCTGAACGACTTGTAGCAGTGAGCAGTGGCTACGTAAAGTGAAGTAGATGCGGCAGATGGTAAAACAGACAGTACACTGGGCAATCACGATGAGGGTGCAGCTGTTTAAAACTTAATAATAATCATTTGCATGAACATCGGCAAATATTTCAAATTCCCCTCCCCGCAAAATTTGTTCAATTGCACAGAAGGAATTCAGTTTTTCCTCCAGGGCATTACTCGTATACCAGGGAAGTCTTCCATATCTTCCCCTGGGTTTATAAATGCATATTCCGGTTCCTACGGAAGAATAGACAGGAAAGTTCAAAAGAGGGGACAGGATTTCATAGAGGAGTCCCATTCTTGGTATTAACTCTAATTCCTGCTGTGAAAAAGACAAATGACTGATAATATCCAAAAATGATTCATACCGGTAATGGATAAACGGATAATCCCTCCTAAAACCACCGTCCCCTACTCTTGGCGCACCAAAGGAGCAGACAATTATTTGGTGATTAACATGCTTTTGCAGCATTTTAGCCATAATTGCCGTCATTGCACCGCCTTTGCTGTGTCCTGTGATATATATAACAGGAGCTTTCCTATCTTTTTTCAATTCTAAAATCAATTCCTGTGTTTTTCTGATAAGTACATTCTGAATGCTTACAACGGCACTAAGAAAGCCCATATGGACATTGCCCTTTCCATAAGGTGCAAAAGGAACCTGCACAGCCAGAAAATTATTCAGCCAATCCAGATAGCTGCCAAACTCCGTATCATTTCCGTCTGTCCCCCGAAGGGAAATAATAATTCCGGCTTTTGAGATTCCTACCATTCCTGCGTGGATGCTTCCGATTCCTCCGGTATAAGAATAGACATCTCCTATAAATTCCGCCCTCTGATAACAATTTCCCTCCTCGCCTTCATAACTGTAATCAATTCTGGTTTTATAATCTTCAGGAAGTTTGCCGTCTTTGATGCTATAAGCCAGCCTTGATGACGCCCACATAATATTTTTCATATACTTATCATCAATCATAGTCCCATTCCTTTATTCATAAAATCCCGTTAAGGTTATTTGGGCTCCACCGCCGGTTAACGGCCGGCCGGTAATGTAACCTGCCACCACCAGGGAAACCTTTTTGTTAATCTCAAAGGAAAATGTCCCGGACTGCGCGCCAAAAAGCTCCAGCCGGTCTATCTTACCGTCTTTATGTATTTCTCCGTCAGAAATTAAAGTAATCATGCATTCTGTATTTCTATTCTCACAACCCTCAATGAATATTTCGCATCTTTCCCATAACTGTGTATCATATAAACATAAATTTTCGATGCAGCTTATACCTTCCGTAAAATCACTCCAGCTAATCGATTCACTTTTATACTGTTCCATGGGATTATAGGTACAGGCAACATAAACAATTCCGCCTGCTTCGGAAAGGCCGTCAACCATAAGCCGCCCTGTTACATCAATACTGCAGGCCTTATAAATGCTCCTTTCGATAATCCTGATTTCATTCTCCGCTAAACTAAATTCCTCTTTTGCAATCACCATGCCACCGGCTATTATCATAATGGAAAAGCTCTGCTTTCTCTTAGTTCCTCTCACTTCTACCATACAGGTTTCCCATTTTTTATCCCCAGGAAAATGTAACTGCCGGATGCCAACTACATCCG